>MTPE01000307.1 GCA_002011835.1 Desulfarculaceae bacterium JdFR-95
CCGGCTCCACGATCACCACCGCCACCTCGGGGTAGTTGGAGTCGGGGAACAGCTTGCGGTCCAGGCTGCGGTAGCCCATCAGCCCCAGGAACAGGAACAGCACCAGGAAGGAATAGATCAGGGAGGGGCGCCCCAGGAGTCGCTTGATCCAGGAGGACCTCATCGCACCTCTCCCACCACCCGCGCCCCGTAGAGGGGCAGCAGGCTCAGCTTGGCCTCGGCCGCCACCGCCACCGGCGCCGGGGGACAGGGCTCCACCAGGGCGTAGTCACGTCCCTGCACCCGCACCCGCACCCTCAGGGGCCGGAACCCGCCTTCGGCCTGGTGCATCACCTGCACCCCCGCCGGGGTGTGCAACAGGGCCTCCACCGGCACCGCGCACCCCCGACCCCGGCGCACCACCACCCGTACCGTGAGGTAACTGCCGCTGGGCAGGTCCAGAGGCTCTCTGGGCCGCACCTCGGCCACGGCCAGGCCCTGGCTGGCGTCGGGGTAGATGGTGCGTATCCGCCCCAGGGGACGCCCCCGCCACCGCACCTCCTGGCCCGGGGCGATCTCCCCGCGCGAGGGGGCGTAGCGGAAGGTGAGCTTCTGCTCGCGGGAGTTGAGCGAGACTAAGGGCCGACCGGGGGTGGCCAGGTCGCCCGCCCGCACCATGACCCTGCCCACTACCCCGGCGAAGGGCGCGCGCAGCTCCAGGTAGCCCAGCTGCACCTGCAGGGAGCGGATCTTCTGCTCCAGCTCGATCACCCCCGCCACCGCCCCGGCGAAGGCCACCCGCGAGGCCTCCAGCTTCTCGCGCGAGATCCCCCCGGTCTTGAACAGGGCCAGGTTGCGCTGGTAGAGGCGGCGGTTGTAGTCACGCTTGCGCCGGGCCGCGCTCAGGGCGCTGCGCGCCGCGGCCAGGCCGGCCCGCACCTCCTGGTCGTCGATGCGCAACAACACCTGGCCCTGGGCCACGGCCTGGCTCTCGCCCACCAGCACCTGGCGGATGTGGCCGCTGAGCTTGGAGGAGATCACCACCCGGCGAGCGCTCTCCAGCTTGGCCAGGAAGGCACGGGTCTCCACCACCTGCCGCGGCCGGGGCCGGGCCACCCGCACGGCATAGGGCCGGGGCTGGGGCAGAGGGGCCCGGACCACAGCCTGCCGCCGCAGGTGCACCAGCACCACCCCACCCGCCACCAGGGCCAGCGCCACCAGCAACCACAGCAGCTTCCTCATCGCGACACACCTTTCTCCCGCAGGTAGTCCAGGTAGTAGCGCGCCACCTGGTATCCGTAACGGGCCTCCAGGAGCCGGCTCAGGGCCAACTGCCGGCGGGCCTTGGCCTGCAACAGGTCATAGATGTCAGCCGCTCCCTGTTCGAAGCGGGACTGCTCTATCTTCTCCACCTCGCGGCTCACCTCCAGCTCGGCCCGGGCCTGGCGGAAGGCAGCCACCGCAGTGTTGACCTGCACCACCGCCTCAATGAGGTCGCGCCGCAGCTCTTGTTCCACCTTCTGGCGGCGGTAGCGGCTCTGNCGGGCCTGCAGGCGGGCCCGCTCCNCCTTGGCCCGCACCGCCCCGAAGTCCCACAACCGCCACTGGAGCTGCACCCCCGCCTGCCACACCTCCTGGTTCTCCCAGCGGCCCGAGTGGGGGTTGCTGTCGTCGTTGGGACCGTAGTTCTGGCCATAGTAGAGGGACAGGGCCACCTGGGGGTAGTAGGCGCCCTGCTCCTTCTCTACCTGCAGGCGGCGCTGCTCCTCCTCCAGGGCCGCGGCCTGCACCCGACGCGAACGGGCCAACACCGCGGCGATCTCGGCCTCGTCCATCTCCACCGCCCGGGGCCGTACCGGTACCTCCTCCAGCTCGCCCACCTGTTTCAGCTTGAGCAGGGCGGCTAGGGCCGCGCGCAGGGTGTCGGCCTGGCCCTGCAGCCGGGTGCGGCGGGCGCGGGCCTTCTCCACCTCGGCCGCGGCCTTGAGCAGATCCACCCGCGCCTTGCGCCCCAACCGCACCTGCCGCGCAATGTCCTCCCGCAGCCGCACCAGGGCCTCCACGTATTCCCCCTGCGCCCGGGCCTGAGCCTGCAAGGAGAGGATCTTCAGATATATGGCCCGCACGTTGTAGACCAACTGCTCCCGGCTCAGGGCCAAGGCCACCCGGGCCATACGCCGCTGTACCACCGCGATCTCCACCGCCCGGCGCTGGGCGAAACCAGTGAACAAGGGCAGCTCATAGAGCACCCCGCTGGCAAACAGATCCTCCGTGGTGGGCACCGCGGCTGCCCCTCCCGCCAGCACCGCCGGGGTCATGGGGATCAGGGTGCGCGGCCGGTTGTAGCGGGTGTAGGAGGTGACCAGACTCACCCGCCCCCACTGGGCCGCACGGCGGCCCTCCTCCTCCGCCCCCGCCGTCCCCGGCGCCAGACGCTGCACCTGCAGGCCGGGGTTGTTCTTGAGCGCCAGCTCCACGCACTGCCCCAGGCTCAGGGCCCGCGCCGGCCCCGGCAGACACACCAACCCCGCCACCAGCCAGACCAGGCCCACCCCCAAACACAGCCGCATCGCCGGCAAGGCCCCCGAGCGCCCCCCTCCCTGAAACCAACTTCTCCTCGGAATCAGCATGCCCCTCTCCTGGCCACCGCCTGCCGATCAAGCAAACCGGGGCCTTGGGCCCCGGTAAATTCGGTATTGTTATACCAGAATTATATCTTCGCCACGGCCCCCTGGCAACGGCCGGTGTGCCGCGCGAGGCAAAAGCGGGCTCATCAGCGCAGGAAGGAGAGGGCCTCTTTCAGGCGGGAATCGTCCACGGTCAGCGCCAGGCGGATGCAGCGCTCCCCCGAGGGACCGAAGGCCCCGCCCGGGATCACCACCACTTGCTCGCGGTGCAAAAGCTCCTA
The DNA here is from genome assembly GCA_002011835.1 of Desulfarculaceae bacterium JdFR-95. GTDB lineage: Bacteria > Desulfobacterota > Desulfarculia > Desulfarculales > Desulfarculaceae > Desulfocarbo. Next base: position 2,888 of record MTPE01000307.1, read on the forward strand.
GGCGAAGCGCTCGGTGTCGTCGCAGATCTCCCCTAGGTCCGGGAACAGATAGAAGCTGCCGGGAGGCGGCTCCACCCGCACGCCCGGGACCTCCCGCAGCATGGCCACGGCCAACTCGCGCCGGCGGCGGAAGGCCTCCACCATGCGGTCATACGTCCGGGCGGGCTGGGCCAGGGCGGCCAACGCCGCCCGCTGCGAGACCGAGGAGGGACAGGAGGTGTAGAAAGTGGCCACCTTGAGCATGCCCTCCCGCAGCCAGCGCGGGCCGAAGGCCCAGCCCAGGCGCTAGCCAGTCATAGCGAAGCCCTTGGAGAAGGAGCCCACCACGCAGGTGCGCCGGGCCATGCCCGGCCGGGTGTAGATGGACTGGTGGGGCATCTCCCCGAAGACGATCCGGTCGTACACCTCGTCGCTGACCACCACCCGTTTGGTTAGAGTCCAGGGGATGTGGTGTACGAGGAGGGTTGGGTATGGTTTTGAGGCAAGAGACCATCACAGCCATCCTCAGATTGGAGTTAAGGACCGACGGTAGGGTCACGTCTGTCAATGTGGTTGTCTAATCGCGGGGCAGTTAAGGCTGCTGCACGGTGGTTTGGGGGTGGTTTTGCTTTAATTGGTTGGAATTATTTGATATATAGTTTAGCAGTTCATTGGGTATGGGAGGTATGGGATGTCCAATCGGTTCGAGCGGCCCGGTCTTGGGTTTTTGGATTTGGCGGTTTCGCGGCTGAAGAAGGTCAGGACCTTCCTGGACAAGGTGGATCGGATCATAGACTGGGCCCCCATGGAGAGGCTTTTGAGAAGAAAGCTTCGCCGCAACCGGGATGCGGTGGGCAATCCTTCCTACCCTGCCCTGGGCATGTTCAAGGTGCTGTTGCTGCAGCGCTGGTACAACCTGAGCGACCGGGGGATAGAGGAGGCCCTGGCGGACCGCATATCTTTTCGTCGGTTTGCGGGATTTTCCTTCGAGTACGACACCCCCGACTCCACCACCATCTGCCGTTTCCGCAATCACCTGATGGAGCGAGGTTTAGACCGGGAGCTGTTCGAGCTTCTGGGGCGGCAGTTGGAAGCGCAGGGTGTGGTGATCAAGCAGGGTGCGATTGTGGATGCCAGCATAATCACCTCCAGCCGCAGGCCGCGGAAGGTGGAGGTGGTGGAGGCAAGGGAAGAAGGAGATGGTGAAGACCCTGGCTACCAGGTGACCACCAGCTACTCCGATGATGTGGAGGCGTCATGGACCATCAAGGTCAAACGGCCCTACTACGGCTACAAGCTGCACATGGCCACGGATGCCGAGCATGGGTTCATTCTTGGTGGGCATGTGACTCCGGCCAACCGCTCCGACACCAAGGAGCTGATGGCGGTGGTGGAGGAATCAGGTATTGGCGAGGGCTCCATGGTGTTTGCCGACAAGGGCTACGCCAGCGCGGAGAACCGAATAAGCCTGGAGAAGGCTGGCCTCACCGACGGCATCATGTACAAGGCCGCCCGGGGCAAGGAGCTGTCGCCCGCCGAGAAGCTCATGAACCGGGTGATCAGCCGGCTTCGGGGCAAGGTGGAGAGGGCCTTCGGCACCCTGAAGCGGGACTATGGCTTCCATTGGGCACGTCACCTGGGATGCGCCAAGGTGAGACTGGAATTTCTCCTGAACGCCATGGCCTTCAATCTCAAGAAGGCGGCGTCATGGTGGGGTAGTGTGCCTGGAAGGTGAAAATCGCCTCCCAACGGGCCGAAAGGGCCTGACCAGCGGCCGAGGAAAATACCCACACCAGAATCTTCATAGCTAAAACCCAAAAAACCCTAGAAATCAAACACCTCAATTGTGCATCGGCCTCGGATAGGGCTTCCCGACAAACATCTTCGAGCTCTACAAATTC
>MTPE01000175.1 GCA_002011835.1 Desulfarculaceae bacterium JdFR-95
CCGCCCGCGAGCTGGCCCACCTGCAGGCCACGGTGGCCGACCCGGTCTGTCGGGCCCCGGCCTGAGGCGCGCACCGGGGCGGGCGGAGGCCATGAGCAGGCTGCGGCTGATCGTCTTCGCCTGCAAGGGGCGTCTGTGCTTGTTCCTGCGCCTGCCCGACGGCCGGCGCCTGCTGGTGGACTGCGCCCCTAGACCCGACGGCACGCCCCTGGCCTGGCTGCGCCGGCGGGGTGAAATATCGCCCCTGGCCCCGCTCACCCAATATCTCTGCCCCGCCCTCCGTCCCGATCCCCGGGCCTGGCTGGCGGTGATCAGCCTGGTGCGGGGCTTGGTGCTGCGTCCCGGCGGCTCCTGGGTGGTGTGGGAGCCCCAAGCCCAGAGGGATGAGCCGGGCTTCGCCCTGCAGGCCCGCGTGATCCCCCTGGGCGGACTGCCCCCCACGCCCCCCCAGGCCGAGTGTCCGCCTCTTTTGGTCATGGGCCTGCCTCCGGCCGAGGTCTTGTCCTTGGCCGGACCGCCCGCAGCCTGGGTGGCCAACTCCTCCTTGGCTCTCTTGTGGCCCTGCCCTGGGGGGGACTTCCTCCTGGGGGGAGACCTGCGGCCTGCAGCCTGGCAGCGGCTGCTGGCCCAGCCCCGCCTGGGCAGCGCCCTCAGCGGGGTGGCCCTCTACGCCGCGGGCGAGCCAGCCGGCGGCTACGAGCAGGGCTACGACCTGGAGCGGGCCCTGGTCATGGCCGCCCTACCTTGGCTGGTGCTGGGCGCGGCCTGGGGAGACCACGGCTCGCTCTCCCCCCGCCGGGCCCTGGCCACTCCCCCCCTGGCCGAGCTGAGGGTGGATGTGGCCTCCGACGGGCTCATGCAGGTGCGCGGGCGTCCCGGAGTCGAGCCCCGCCTGTCCTGGCAGGGTTTGGTGCGGCCGGTCAGCGATCCCCTCCTGCCCGCACCGTGGCCCCTGCGCCGGGCCCTGGCCGGGAGATGCCACGAGTAAGACCCCGTTCGTTGAGGCCGGCGGTTCCAGGCCGGTTGTGGGAGACGATTCACACGCCCTGAGGCGTCAATCTTCGCCTCTGGCCAGGTGCTCCAGGAGTCCCGAGGCGTCGGGCAGCACCACTTGAGCTCCGGCCGCGCGCAGCTCCGGCGCGGACACCCGACCGCTGGCCACACCCACCGCCAGGCAGCCGGCGGCGCGTGCCGCCTCCATGTCCGTGGGGTGGTCGCCTACCATGGCGGTCTGGGCGGGGGGGACTTCCAGGCGACGGCAGGCGGCCAACAGGTGTTCGGGGTGGGGCTTCACCCGCACCACCCTCTCGCGGGGCAGGAAGCACTGGGCGGTCTGCTCCACCTCGGGGAACACCCGGCGCACGGCCGCGCCACAGTTGCGTGTGATGACCCCCAGACGGTATCCTGCGGTCCGAACCTGCTCCAGGAGGACGCGCGTGAAGGGAAACAGCCGGCCGCGGGCCGCGGCTTCCAACTCGCGCCGCTGGATCAGGCCCTGGGCCTGGAGGGAGAAATCCTCCCCCAGCTCCGTGGCCAGGGCAGCCACTTCCTCCAGGAGGTAGCCGGAGGGCCAGGGGCCGGTGTAGCCTTGTCTTCGGGCCAGGGCGCGCACCTCGGCCTGCAGGGCCGCGAAGTCTATGTTCAGCTCGGCCAAGGTGCCGTCGAAGTCGAACACGATGGCGGCAAGGGCCGGAGCCGGTCTCCTTTGCTCCATATTCAACCGATTCTCGTGGGAATTCAGGTATTGCCTATACAAATTCAGCTTGTTTGGGGCCAAGCTGTAATGTAACTATATTAGCCGGTTTGCCGCGTCCAGATGCCTCCCTTTTCATCCGTGGGGAGTGCCGGTTGTCAAGAGTCTGCATCATAGTCCTGGTTTGTCTCTCCCTGGTGCTCCCCTGGGCGGCGCCTGTCCACGCCGCATCGGTGGTGCGGGTGGGGATTTTCCAGTCTCCCCCCTTGAACTTCGTGGACGAGGAGGGCCGTCCCCAGGGCCTGTTCGTGGACATCCTGGGGGAGATCGCCCGGCAGGAGGGCTGGCGCCTGCGCTACGTGCCGGGCAGTTGGGCGGAGTGCCTGCAGCGGCTGCGACAGGGGAGCATCGACGTTCTCCTGAGCATCGCCTACACGCCCCGACGTGCCCGCCGGTACGACTTCAATCGTCACACCGTGATCTCCACCTGGGGCCAGGTGTATGTACGCCGGGGTCTGGACATCCAGACCGTGTTGGACCTGGCGGGCAAGACCGTGGCCGTGCTCAAGGGGGACATCTACAACCAGGACCTGCGGCGTCTGGTGCGGGAGTTCGAGGTGACCTGCCGCTTCCGCGAGGTGGACCGCTACGAGCAGGTATTCGCGCTGGTGCAGCGGGGCGAGGCCGACGTGGGTGCGGCCGAGCGCCTGTTCGGCGACCGGATGCAGGCGCGCTACTCCCTGCGCGAGACGCCGATTGTCTTCAGCAACCACCAACTTCGTTTCGGCTTCCCCAAGGGTACTCGGCGCGAGCTGATCGCGGCCGTGGACCGGGTGCTGGGCCGGATGAAGGCCCAGGAGGGGTCACCTTATTACCAGGCCCTGGACCGCTGGCTGGTGGTGCGGCCACATCCCCGGTTGCCGGAGTGGCTCTATTGGGTGTTGGTCACCCTGGTCGGGCTGGGGTTGTTGTCCTTTTTGGTGTCGGCGGTGTTACGGCGCCAGGTGCGGCGCAAGACCGCCGAGCTTGCGGCCAAGAACCAGGAGCTGGCCGAGGGGTTGGAGCGTCTGGCCCGGGCCGAGGCCGATCTGCGCGCTAGCCGGGAACGATACCGCACCTTGGTGGACAACCTCCCCTACGGGCTGTTCATCGCCGACTGCACCACGGCCCGACTGTTGTTCGTGAATCCGCGCTTCTGCCAACTGTTCGGCTATGACCCCCAGGAGATCCTGGAACTCACCCTGTGGGACCTGGCCCTGCCCAGCGAACACGAGCACCTGCGCGCCTTGTTGCGGCGCTATGCCGCGGGTGAAGAGGCGAGCACTACCTTCCGCTGTACCGGAAGGCGCAAAGACGGATCCACGGTTCGTTGCGAAGTGAATGTCAGCTCGGTGCCCTACCAGGGACAGAAGGGCCTCCAGGGAGTGACCCGCGAGGTCACCGCCGAGGAGATGCTGGAACGCCAACTGGTGCAGGCCCAGAAAATGGAGGCCGTGGGCACCCTGGCCAGTGGTGTGGCCCACGAGTTCAACAACATCCTCATGGCCATCCGGGGCTATGCCCAGCTTCTGGCCACCGCCCTGGGGGAAGACCCCCGCCTGCGAGGCTACCTGGACAAGATAGAACACAGCGCCCGGCGCGCGGCCGACCTCACCAGCACCATGCTCAGCTTCTCCCGCCTGGAGAGCGGAGAGAAGCGTCCCGTGGACCTGACCACGGTGGTCAAGGGCGTGGTGGGCCTCCTGAAGCGGACCCTGCCACCCCACATCGAACTGGTCCTGGAGCCACCGCCCAAGCTGCCCCCGGTGTTGGGCAACCCCAACCACCTGGAGCAGGTGCTCCTGAACCTGGCGGTGAACGCCCGCGACGCCATGCCCGAGGGAGGCCGCATCACCGTGCGCCTCCGCTGGCAGAAGGTGGACGCTCCCTTCCGGGCCCGCAACCCGTGGGCCCGCGCCGGCAGCTACTGCGTCATTGAGGTGAGCGACACCGGCAGCGGTATGCCCCCGGAGGTGCTTTCCCGCATCTTCGAGCCCTTCTTCACCACCAAGGAGCCGGGTCGGGGTACGGGCCTGGGCCTGGCCGTGGCCTATCGCATCGTGGAGAACCACCAGGGGGTCATCCTGGCCGAGAGCAGTCCCGGCCAGGGCAGCACCTTCTACATGTATCTGCCGGCCATGGAGCAGGCAGAGCTGCCCCTGGCCGTGGCGCCGGGGGAGAGACCCCTGCCCCAGGGCCAGGGACGGTGGATACTGGTGGTGGACGACGAACCGCCGGTGCGCGAGATCAGCCGCGAGGCCCTGGAGTCGGTGGGCTACCTGGTGAGCGAGGCCGCCCACGGCCAGGAGGCCCTGGACCTCTACCGCCGCGCCCTGCGGGTGGGGCGGCCCTTCGACCTGGTGATCCTGGACCTGGGCATGCCGGTGATGGACGGCCGCGAGTGCCTGCACCGCATCCTGGAGATCGATCCCCAGGCCCGGGTGGTGGTCACCACCGGCTATACCCAAGGAGACCTGGAACTGGGCGAGCTGGCCCAAGCCACCAAAGGCATCCTGGAGAAACCCTTCGACCTGACCACCCTCATCCACCGGGTGGGGGAGGTGTTGGCCTCCCTGCCGCCCCGGCGGGGTCGGCCCGCCTCGTGACCCTGGCTTGCTTTTGCCCCGCCGACGGTCTAGTATTTAGCGTCCGAGTTGAGTGGATTCCAGAGGAAGGATCGATCAGTGGAGACAGAGCGGTTCGAACGGATCGACTGGGGGTTGATGGAATACGGGCGGGCCCTGGAGCTCATGCGGCGCCGCCACGCCCAGCGTGTGGCCGGTCAGGTGGGCGACGCCATCATCTGCGTGGAGCATCCGCGGGTCTTCACCCTGGGGCGCGACGCCCACCAGGAGAACATCCTCTTGTCCGACCGCCAGATGCGGCGTCTGGGCTTCGAGGCCTACCACATCGAGCGCCGGGGGGACGTGTTCTATCACGGCCCGGGCATGGCCACGGTGTATCTGGTGGTGGACCTGCGGGCGCGACGCATCGCGGTGCGCGCCCTGGTGGACGCGGTGGAGGACG
>MTPE01000172.1 GCA_002011835.1 Desulfarculaceae bacterium JdFR-95
CGCGCCCAAGGCGGACGACGACTTCTTCGACGTGGAGGACCTGGAGGGCTTCGAGGAGTTTTAGACCCGGCTCCAGCCGGCTGCCGGGAGGCGGGGCTGGCAAGGGGGGCTGGTCTCGCCTCCTGCCCGGAGGGCGAGAAAAGAAGAAAGGCAAGACACATGAGGGGAAGATGGTGGCAGGCTGCCCTGACGGCGCTTTTCCTGGTGATCTGGTTGGCGCCTCCGGCCGGTGCCGCGGATAGCCTCAGGCCTCGCGTGAAGCTGGTCACCAGCCTGGGCGACATCGTGATCGAGCTCTACCCGGACAAGGCCCCGGCCAGCGTGGCCAACTTCCTCACCTACGTGCGCGAGGGCTTCTACGACGGCCTGGTGTTCCACCGGGTGATCCCCGGGTTCGTGATCCAGGCCGGCGGCCTGGACAAAGACCTGAACCCCCGGCGACCCACCCATCCCCCGGTGCGCAACGAGGCGGACAACGGGCTCAAGAACCGGGCCTACACCGTGGCCCTGGCCCGCACCCCCCAGCCCCACAGCGCCACCAGCCAGTTCTTCATCAACCTGCGCCACAACCCCGGCCTGGACCACACCAGCAGGACCGCCCACGGCTGGGGCTATGCCGTGTTCGGCCGGGTGGTGGAGGGCCGGCAGGTGGTGGACCGCATCGCCGCGGTGCCCACCGGCCTGCGGCGCGGCTACCGCGACGTGCCGCTCGAGCCGGTGGTGATCCGCAAAGCCGAGGTGATCCAGCCATGAGCGCGGCCGGTAAAGGCCCCCAGCCCGACCCCCGGCGCCTGCCCAAAGGCTGGCGGCCGCCTCCGCCCGAGCAGGTGCAGGCGGTGCTGGAGGTGCTGGACCGGCTCTATCCCCAGGCCAAGTGCGCCCTGGAGTTCGGCAACCCCCTGGAGCTTCTGGTGGCCACCATCCTGAGCGCCCAGTGTACCGACGAGCGGGTCAACCAGGTCACCCCCCGCCTGTTCGCCCGCTTCCCCGACGCCGCGGCCCTGGCCGAGGCCGATCCGGCCGAGCTGGAGGAGCTGGTCCGCCCCACCGGCTTCTTCCGCAACAAGGCCAAGGCCCTCAAGGGCATGGCCCAGGCCCTGGTGGAGCGCCACGGCGGCCAGGTGCCGGCCGACCTGGAGGCGCTCACCCGCCTGCCCGGGGTGGGGCGCAAGACCGCCAACGTGGTCTTGGGCTCGGCCTTCGGGGTGCCGGCCATCACCGTGGACACCCACGTGGGCCGGGTGTGCCGCCGCCTGGGCTGGATCGACACCAAAGACGCGGTCAAGGCCGAGTTCGCCCTGATGGAGATCGTGCCCCGGCCGCGCTGGAGCAGCTTCAGTCACCAGGTGATCTGGCACGGCCGCCGGGTGTGTTCGGCGCGCAGGCCCGCCTGTTCAGACTGCGCCCTGCTGCCCCACTGCCCCCACGGGCAGGACCAGGGCTGATCCGGGCGGGGAGCCGGCTCTGGGATTTGTTCCCTCTTCTTTCCAGAAGGTGATATATCCCTATCCAGGGCCGCGGGAAGGCCCCCGGGCGGTGGGGGAGTGGGCACCCTTTTGGGGTGCGCTCCCTGCCCGAGGTGTTGTTTTCAGGCGACAACCCCAGCAGGAGAGGACTGGCCCATGGCCAGAGAGCGAGTCTTCGTGGTGGTGTTGGGGCGGGATCAGAAGGGCATCATCGCCCGCATCAGCACCTTGTTGTTCGAGAAGGGCGCCAACATCGAGGACGTGCAGCAGAAGATCATGGACGGCACCTTCGTGATGACCATGCTGGTGGACGTGAGCGACTGCCAGGAGGGCACCGGCCAGTTGCGTCAGGCCCTGGAGGAGGTAGGTCGCAGCATGGGGCTGACGGTGATGGTGCAGAGCGAGTCCGTGATCAAGGCCATGCAGCGGGTGTGAAGGGAGCGGGGCCATGTCCATCGGTCTGGAGGAGGTGTACGAGACCGCGGGGATGATCCTGTTCCACCACTTCGACATCCGCGCGGTGACTCTGGGGGTGAACCTCAAAGACCTGGTGCGGCCCGACCCGGAGGAGATGGCCGCGCTGTGCGCCGAGCGCATCGAGCAGTGGGGCCGCCGCCTGGTGAATGAGGCCCAGGCCTTGAGCGAGGAGCTGGGAGTGCCCATCGTGAACCAGCGCCTGTCCATCACCCCTGCGGCCTGGCTGCTGGAGCCCTGCCCCCAGGCCGAGGCCCCCCTGATCCTGGCCCAGGCCCTGGACCAGGCCGCGGCCGCGGCGGGGGTGGACTTCCTGGGCGGGTTCGGGGCCCTGGTGCACAAGGGCGCCACCGCCGCCGACCAGCGGCTCATGGAGGCNCTGCCCGCGGCCCTGGGCCAGACCCAGCGCCTGTGCGGCTTCCTCAACCTGGCCAGCACCGCGGCAGGGATGAACCTGGACGCAGTGGCCCGCCTGGGCGAGCTTTTGCGGGAGATGTCGCGGGCCGCGCCCCAGGGCATCGCCTGCGCCAAGTTCGTGGCCTTTGCCAACGCGCCCGAGGACAACCCCTTCATGGCCGGTGCCTTCCACGGCCCCGGCGAGCCGGACTGCGCCCTCAACGTGGGCATCTCCGGCCCGGGCGTGGTGCGCTCGGTGGTGGAGCGCCACCCCGAGGCCGACCTCACCCTGCTGTCGGAGATCATCCGCCGCACCGTGTTCAAGATCACCCGCGCGGGCGAGCTGGTGGGGCGTGAACTCTCCCGGCGGCTGGGGGTGNCCTTCGGGGTGGTGGACATCAGCNTGGCCCCCACCACCGCNGTGGGGGACTCGGTGGGCCGCATCCTGGANGNCATGGGCCTGGAGCGGGTGGGCGCGCCGGGCACCACCTGCGCCCTGGCCCTGCTCATCGACGCGGTCAAGAAGGGCGGGGCCATGGCCAGCGGCCGGGTGGGGGGCCTGTCGGGCACCTTCATCCCGGTCAGCGAGGACAGCGCCATGACCGCGGCGGTGGAGGCCGGGGCGCTGGGCCTGGAGAAGCTGGAGGCCATGACCGCGGTGTGCTCGGTGGGCCTGGACATGTTCGCGGTGCCGGGCGACACCCCGGCCCACACCCTGGCCGCCATCGTGGCCGACGAGCTGGCCATCGGGGTGGTCAACCACAAGACCACCGGCGTGCGGGTGATCCCGGTGCCGGGCAAGGGGCCGGGCGAGTCGGTGGACTTCGGCGGCCTTTTGGGCCGGGCCCCGGTGATGGCGGTGAACCCCTTCTCCGGCCGGGACTTCATCGCCCGCGGGGGACGCCTGCCCGCCCCCTTGCGGGCCTTGCGCAACTAGCGGGACCGGAACCAAGCGTCCCTCGACCGCCCCCTTGGCCGCGGCCCGTTTTTCCCCACGTTGCCGCGGCCTTTGCTTGACACCCCCGTGGGTTGGTGCTAAGCATTTGCGGGTCCGTTTCACGGTGGTGGAGAGTCTTGCGCGCCCAGGGCCCGCTCTAAGGGCGCGTTACAGTTGCGTGTTTCCCGAGGACAAGGAGCTTTGACCCCATGGCACTCACCCCCTTCCTGGAGGTCTCCGAGGCCATTGCCGCCATGGGCGGCGAGACCATCTACCAGTGTATGCAGTGCGGCAACTGCTCCGGCCTGTGCCCCTGGCCCGAGGTGGGCGCGCCCTTCCGCACCCGCCAGCTCATGCGCATGGGCCAGATGGGCCTGGAGGGCTTCGAGAGCGACGAGATCCTCTATGCCTGCACCACCTGCAAGCTGTGCGTGATCAACTGCCCGCGTCAGGTCAAGATCATCGACGTGATCCGCGCCATGCGGGCCATGATCGCCGAGACCGGCGCCACCCCGCCCTCCCTGCGGCCCATCATGGGCTCCCTGCACTCCAACCGCAATCCCTGGTCCGAGCCCGCGGACAAGCGCGAGAAGTGGACCGAGGGCCTGGAGGTGCCCCGCTTCGACGGCAGCCAGGAATACTTCCTCTCCGTGTGCTGCACCTCGGCCTTCGACCCCCGCGGCATCAAGGTGGCCCGCGCCCTGGTCAAGGTGCTCGATGCCGCCGGCGTGAGCTATGGCATCATCGGCAACGAAGAGTCCTGCTGCGGCGAGGCCCTGCGCAAAATGGGCGGGGAGGAGCAGTTCATGTCCCTGGCCGAGCGCAACATCCAGCTGTGGTCCGAGCGGGGGGTGAAGAAGATCATCACCACCAGCCCCCACTGCTACATGACCTTCACCCAGGAGTATCCCGAGCTGGGGGCCGAAGTGGAGGTGGTCCACTATACGCAGCTCCTCAAAGAGCTCCTCGACCAAGGCAAGCTGAAGCTGTCCCAGGAGCTGGGCAAGAAGGTGATCTACCACGACCCCTGCTACCTGGGCCGGCACAGCGAGATCTTCGAGGAGCCGCGGGCGGTGCTGGCGGCGGTGCCCGGGCTGGAGCTGTTGGAGTTCGCGCGCAACCGCCGGCGCTCCCTGTGTTGCGGCGGTGGCGGCGGCCGCCTGTGGATGGAGACCGAGCCCGAACAGCGCTTCTCCACCCACAAAGTGCGCCAGGCCGACGCCGCTGGGGCCGAGGTGATCGCCACCTGCTGCCCCTACTGCATCTCCATGCTCACCGACAGCGCCAAGGGCGAGAACCTGGACGAGAAGATCCAGGTGCTGGACGTGACCGAGGTGCTGGCCCAGAGCCTCTAGAGCCTGCTCCGGCCGCGGCGCTGCGGCGCTGAAGCACCTACGGGCGGGGTCTCCTGGGGGAGGCCCCGTCTGTTTTTGGCCTGGGCCGGTGGGGTTGGGCCCCGCCCCCGGCCCCAGGCCGATC
>MTPE01000444.1 GCA_002011835.1 Desulfarculaceae bacterium JdFR-95
TCACCGCCTACTACACCTTCCGCCTGCTGTTCGTGCTGTGGTTCCCGCGGGGAGATGCGGCCGCGCCCGCCGAGGCGGAGCACGACGCCCACGGCCACGAGGGGGAGCACCACTCGGCCGCGGGCTACTGGGTGATGGCGGTGCCCCTGATCATCCTGGCCGGGTTCACGGTGTTTTTGGGCTTCTTCAGCGAGAAGTTGGTGGACTTCCTGCACTGGGGCAGCCCCCCGCCGGCGGCGCACCATCCCTGGCTGGCCGCGGTGGCTATCGTCCTGGTGGCGGCGGGGGTGGGCCTGGCCTGGCTGGAGTTCGGCCGGCCTGGGGCACGTCAGGAGGGTTTCCTGGCCCGGCTGCCCGCGGTGCAGGCCCTGTTCGCCAACCGCTGGTACATGGACGCCTTCTACCGCCGCCTGGTGGACTACGTGGTCTACGGCCTGTTCAGCCGGCTGTTCACCCTCAACGACCGCCGGGTGGTGGACGGGGCCATCGACGGGGTATGCCGAGGCACGGTGGGCACGGGTTGGCTGCTGTCCTTCGTGCAGAGTGGGCTGCTGCAGTACAACCTGTTCACCATGGTACTGATCATCGCCCTGATCGGGCTGTACTTCCTGCTGGCCTGAGGAGGAGGGCGAAGCTGTCATGACCGGCGAGTTTCCATATCTCTCGGCCATCCTGCTCTCCCCAGGGGTGGGGCTGCTCATCATCCTGATGCTGCCCCACGACAGCCAGCGGGCGGTGCGCTGGGTGGCCATCGTCTCGGCCGGGGTGAGCCTGCTGTTGTCCGTGATACTCTATGCGCTCTACGACCGCGCCGCGGGGGGCTTCCAGTTCGTGGAGCGCCAGTTGTGGGTGCCCTCCCTGGGCATCTACTACTACCTGGCCGTGGACGGGATCAACCTGCCCTTGGTGCTGCTCAACAGCATCGTCTTCTTCACCGGGGTGTGGACCATGTGGGACCTCACCCACCGGGTGAAGGAGTTCTTCGCCCTGATGCTCTTGATGGTGCTGGGGGTCTATGGCGTGTTCATGGCCCTGGACCTGTTCTTCCTGTTCGTGTTCTACGACGTGTCGCTGTTCCCCATGTATCCCCTCATCGCCATCTGGGGCAGCACGCGCAAGGAGTACGGCGCGCTCAAGCTGACCCTGTATCTCTTGGCCGGCTCGGCCCTGGTGCTGCCCGGTATCCTCTACGTGTACTACGCCAGCGGCCTGCACACCTTCGACATGGTGGCCCTGGCCCGGGCGGGGCTGCCGTTGGAGGTGCAGCGGCTGGGCTTCTTCCTGTTCCTGTTCGGGTTCGGGGTGCTGGCCGGTCTGTGGCCCTTCCACACCTGGTCGCCGGTGGGCCACGTGGCCGCGCCCACCGCGGTGTCCATGATCCACGCCGGGGTCCTGATGAAGCTGGGGGCCTACGGCGTGCTGCGGGTGGGCATGTATCTCTGTCCCCAGGGGCTGGCGCACTGGGCCCCGCTCATGGCCACCCTGGCCACGGTGGGCATCGTCTACGGAGCCTTCGTGGGCCTGGCCCAGACCGACCTCAAGTACGTGATCGGCTACTCCTCGGTGAGCCACATGGGCCTGGTCAGCCTGGGCCTGGCCACCGGCACCCTGGGCGGAGTGGACGGGGCGGTGTTCCAGATGTTCGCCCACGGGGTGATGACCGCCCTGTTCTTCTCCAGCGTGGGCCACATCTACGACCGCACCCACACCAAGATGATTCCCGAGCTGGGAGGCATGGCCAAGGTCATGCCCCGAGCCAGCTTCTTGTTCATCCTGGCCGCCCTGGCCGGGATCGGAGTGCCCTGTCTGGCCAGCTTCTGGGCCGAGCTGTTNGTGTTCATCAACGCCATTGAGGTCTGGCCGGTGTTGGGCACCTTTGCCGTGTTGGGCCTGGTGGTCAGCGCCCTGTTCATGCTGCGGGTGGTGCAGCGCACCTTCTACGGCCCGGCCAACCAGAAGTACGCCCAGGCCCCGGACATGACCGCGGTGATGACCGTGCCCCGGGCCCTGCTGGCGGGAGTGATCGTGCTGTTCGGCCTCTTCCCGCGGCTGATGCTGGACACCATCGGTGTCTCGGTCGCGCCCCTGGTGGAGCTGTTCAAGTGATGGCTTCCCTGGTGTACCGCTTCCTGCCTGAGTTGAGCTGGCTCACCGCCGCTCTGGTGCTGTTCGCTTGCACCCTGCCGCGACGCCAGGTGCGGCTGCGGCTGGTGTGGGGCCTGGCCTTGGGGCTGGCCGGGCTGGGGGTGGCGGCGGCCCTGGTGGCCCTGCCCGCACGGGGGAGCTTGTTCTACAGCGCCTACCAGGTGGACGCCTTCAGCCAGTTGTTCAAGCTGATCCTGGCCGTGGCCGCGGGCCTGGTGGTCTTCATCTGCGACCGCCTGGAGGGGGTGGAGGAAAACTACCGCCCCGAGTTCTTCCTCTTTCTGGCCACCTGCACCCTGGGCATGATGCTCATGGTCAGCGCCGTGGAGCTGATGACCCTCTACATCGCCCTGGAGCTGACCTCGTTCTCGCTCTACATCCTGGTGCCCCTGCGCGCCGGCGACGACATCGACGTGGAGGCGGGGGTCAAGTATCTGTTCATCGGCATCACCGCCTCCTGCGTGATGCTCTTCGGCATGAGCTACATCTTCGGGGTGGCCCANACCACCTATCTCAAGGAGATCCTGGCNCGGCTTCCNCTGCTCATCCACCAGCCCGGCGCGGCCATCGGGCTGCTGTTGTTGCTCTCGGGCTTCTTCTTCAAGCTGGCCGTGTTCCCCTTCCACTTCTGGGCCCCNGACGTGTACCAGGGCGCGGCCAATCAGGTCACCGCCTACATCGCCACCGCCTCCAAGGTGGCGGCGGTGGCCCTGCTGGTGCGGCTCACCGCGCTCACCGGCGGCACCAGCCTGTATCTGATCGACGTGCTCATCGCCCTGTGCCTGGCCTCCATGTTCCTGGGCAACCTGGTGGCCATCGTGCAGAAGGGGCTCAAGCGCATGTTGGCCTACAGCGCCATCGCCCAGGCCGGCTACATCATGATGGGTGTCCTGACCATGAGCCGCACCGGCTACTCCGCGGCGGTGTTCTACGTGGTGGCCTATATGGTGATGAGCTTCACCGCCTTCATGGTGGTGGTGCGGGTGGCGGACCAGGGCCAGAACCTNCTCATCAGCGACCTGGCCGGNCTGCACCGGCGCCAGCCCTTGCTGGCCCTCATGCTCATGATGGCCCTGTTCTCCCTGGCCGGCATACCCCCCACCGTGGGCTTCACCGGCAAGTTCCTGGTCTTCGCCGCGGCCATGGAGCAGGGCATGTTCTGGCTGGTGTTGCTGGGCATGGTCAACGCCACCATAAGCCTCTACTACTATCTGATGGTGATCAAGGCCGCCTACCTGGCCGAGCCGGCCAGTGAGCCGCCGCCCCTGAAGCTGGGCCCGGGCGACCGTATCCTGGGCTACGCCCTCATCGCGGTGATGACCTACCTGGGGGTCTGTCCTCAGGGTCTGCTCTCCCTGGCCCAGCGCGCCGTGCACGACATCCTGGGAGGTGGTTAGATGCCGACCCGTCCCAGAGCAGTCACCCGTGCCCCCGCCACCCAGCCCCGCCTGTGGGTGAGCCGCTACACAGTCTGCACCCACCCCGGCTGCCGCGCCGGCTGCCGGGAGCTGGCCAGCGCCCTCAAACAGCAGGCCCGCCGCCTGGAGCTGGAGGTGGCGGTGGAGCCCACTCTCACCGTGTGTCGCTCCCGCTGTCGTCAGGGCCCCTATGTGGGCATGCCCCAGTTGGGCCTGTTCTACGCCGGCGTCCAGCCCGAGGAGGCGGCGGAGCTGCTCAACGAAACCAGCCTGCAGGGGCGCATGCTGTTCCACCGCCTGTACGTCACTCCCCGTGTGGTCACCGACAGCCGCCTGGTGTGGGACAAGGAGGACGAGGTCCTGGTGCTCATGGAGGCGGACTGCTGCCTGGTGGAGGCGGTGACCTATCTGCTGGACTTCCACGCCGCGGTCTCCTGCGGCAAGTGCTTCCCCTGCCGTCTGGGAGTGCCCCGTCTCCACGCCCTCCTGCACCGCTTCATGGCCGGAGGGGCCACGGAGTCCGAGCTGGCGGAGCTGGAGACGCTGGCCGAGTTGCTCGCCCGTGATACCTACTGCGACTTCGGGCCCAAGATCACCGCCCCCTTGCGTCTGGCCCTGGAACAGGGCCGGGCCGTGTTCCAGCGCCACCGGGAGGACGGCTGTCCCCCCGGAGAGGTGCACCTGTTCCGCCCCCAGGAGGGAGGGAGCTGATGGCTGGGCGTGAGATCAGCCTGAGCCTGGGAGGGCACCCGGTGCGGGTGGCCGAAGGGAGCACCATCCTGGAAGCGGCCCGTGCCGCCGGCCTGTCCATCCCCACCCTGTGCGAGGAGGACCGTCTGCCCCCGGAGGAGGCCTGCCGCCTGTGCGTGGTGGAGGTGGCCGGCCACGAGCGGCCGGTGGCGGCCTGCGCCACCCGGGTGGAGCCGGGCATGGAGGTGATCCTGGACAGCGAGCGCCTGGCCGCCGAACGCCGCGCCATCCTGGAGCTGGTCCTGAGCGAACACTACGGCGACTGCCTGCCGCCCTGCAGCCAGCGCTGCCCCGCCGGCATCGACATCCAAGGCTACATCGCCCTGATCGCCCGCGGCCAATACCTGGAGGCGGCCCGCCTCATCCGGCGCCGCAACCCCCTGCCCATGACCTGCGGCCGGGGGTGTCCCCACCCCTG
>MTPE01000006.1 GCA_002011835.1 Desulfarculaceae bacterium JdFR-95
CTGAAAAAGCTGGTGAAGATCGAGGGCACCATCAGGCTGCGCACGGGGTTGCACATCGGCGCGGGCAAGGATGCGGTGGAGATCGGGGGCGTGGACCAGCCCATCGTCAAGGACCCGCTATCCGGCGCTCCCTTCATTCCCGGCTCTTCCCTCAAGGGCAAGATGCGCTCCCTACTGGAGCTGAAGGTCTTCCAGCAGGTACAGGGCTCTAAAACCTGGAAGTGGATCCAGGAAGGCAAGCCCTGTGGCTGCGGAAAGCCGGACTGCTATGCCTGCGTCATCTTCGGTTGTTCCGATCCCAAGAACCGGAGCAAAGACCTGGGGCCCACCCGCCTGATCGTGCGCGACGCCTTCCTGACACCAGAAGACCAAGAAAGGTTCCAGGAAGGCGAGCTGAACACCGAGATCAAGTTCGAGAACACCATTAACCGGGTGACCGGTGTGGCGCGGCACCCTCGGCCCCTGGAGCGGGTGCCGGCCGGGGTGGGATTCACTTTCGAGATGGTGTTGCGGGTGTTCGAAGGAGACGACGAGGAAACCTTGCTGAACTACGTGAAACAAGGACTTCGTCTGGTGGAGCTGGACTACCTCGGCGGCAACGGCTCGCGGGGTGCGGCCAGGTGGAATTCGAGGGGGTGAAAATCGACGGCAGCGGCGTGGACCTCAAGAAAGTGGAACCGGAGGCCACCCTGCCGCCGAATCAACCGGCGTGATCACGGAGCCCGGCATGACCCTCTATCGCTATCGCATAGAACCGCGCTCGGCCTTCGCCACCCCCATGCGCAGCGACACCCTCTACGGGCATCTGCTGTGGGCCGCGGCGGAGCTTCATGGTGCCGGGAAGGTGGAAGAGCTCCTGACCGCTTTCCGTTCCCCGGAGCCGCCCTTCCGCCTCAGTTCGGCCTTTCCCCAGGGCTTCCTGCCCATGCCCGTCCTGCCCCCCCTGCCCCGGGACGAGGTGGCCGGCGGAGACCGGGCGGCAAAGGTGCAGGTCTTGAGTCAGTGGAAGCGCTTCCGCCGTCTGGCCTGGCTGCCGCTGGAGCTGTGGTGCCGTCTCCGGCACCACCTCAGCCTGAGGCGGCTGTGGGAGGCCTTCCGCCAGGAGCCGGAGCAGTTCGAGGTGCCGGAATCCTTCACCTGGCACCAGCCCCATGTCGCCCTGGATCGGCGTACCGGCAGTGTCCGTGATGAAGGCGGCCTCTTCTACACCACCGTGCAGTTCACCTCACGCTGGGACCTCTACCTGAAAAGCGACGACCCCGAGCTGTTCGAGGAATTGTTGGACCACGTCGCCACCCTGGGTTTCGGAGCCGACCGCACCCTGGGGCGGGGGCACTTCACCTGGGAACGCGACCCGGATTTCGACCCCAGCCAGATACAAGGAGACGGGAAGCATCTTCTGAACCTGTCCGTCTGTGCCACACCACACACCGCCCGGGTGAAAGGATGGTATCGCCCCCTGGTGAAGCTGGGGAAAGCGTGGTGCGGTTTCGGGCAAATCAGCCCTTTCAAACGGCCCTTCCTGGCCTTTGCCGAAGGTTCGGTGTTCTGGGAACTGCCCCGAGACGGATTCGTGCTGGAAGACATCCATCCCGACCCGCGGGTGGTGCAGGTGACTTGGCCTCTGTGTCTGCCTTTTCGGTGGGGAGATAGATCGTGAAGCCGTTCCCTGGTTCGGTACGTCTGGAAGTGCTCTCACCGGTCCATATCGGCACGGGCGAACTCCTGGACCCGCTGGAGTACGTGATGCGGGAAGAAGAGGAGGGTATATTCCTCTACCGCCTGGACCTGACGGCCTGGCTGGCCGATCAGCCCGAACCCGACCGATGGGTCAAGCTGTTCACCTACCGCCCCTTGACCGAGATCCGCAAGGAATTGAGTAAAGCGATCGACCCGCACATATACGGTCTGTGCCGCATCCGGGTCACGGCGAGCTCCATCTTCGACAAATATAACCAGGAGCTGGGCAGATTGGACAGCCGAGCCACGTTGAACATAGCCCCCCACCTGCACAACCCCCATCGCCACGCCGCCCTCCTGCCGGGCAGCTCCGTCAAGGGTGCGATAAGAACCGCGATAATCGACTATCTGGACCAGAATTGCGGGCTGGAGCTACGCAAAGCTTCCCAGCGTGACCTCGAGAGAGAAAAGGAGCCCGGCAAGCCGAAGGACCAGGAGTATCAAAAGGCTCTAAAAAAAGCACTGGGTCCGATCAAGAACAATGCCATGCGCGGACTCCGGGTGGGAGATTTCGAGGCCAAGCGGGACAGCACCTTCCTGGTGGAGGCGAAAGAGATACGAAAAGACGACAAGAAAGACGCCACGCCGAAGAGTCCCTGCGAGGTACTCTGCAGCCGTCTTCTGGACGGAAGCCACCATCAACTCTACGGGCGCATATATTTGGAAGACCATTTCGAGGTTCAATGTGGAAGCAGGAAAGAAGTATGGGACTGGAATGTACTGGCCAAGAAGGTCAATCATTTCTATCGAGAACGGTTCGAACAGGAACGGAAAAAATTCTACGCCGACCGTGAAGAACTAACCCAAATCATTGCTGAGCTGTCACGACAGGTACTCCATCCCGCACCGGGGGAAATGGTGCTACGGGTCGGGCACTATTCCCACATCGAGTGCGTAACCATAACCGATAATGCCCCCCGCACCCCAAGCGGAACCTGGGGGACCACACGGACACTGGCCGATGGGAAATATCCCTTCGGTTGGATCAAACTGGTGCCATGTTCCGAGGAGGAGTTTCTCCAAGGTGTGAAACAAAAAGAGGAACACGACTCCCGGATCGAAGCCGAGTATCAATCTATTCGTAAACAGAAAAAGCAAGAAGCGCAGAGGCTGCGCCGGGAGGCCGCACAAAAGAGAGCGGAAGCCGAACGTGCCGCCCGAATAGAGGCGGAACGCAAACGATATCAGGAAGAGAAATTGCGGAACCTCTCACCCGTGGAGAGAGATTTATATCGTTTACGAACCGGAGAGATGCCCGGAGAAGAAGTTGCGTCACTATGCGACAACTTGTCGAAAATGGGACAAGAACAGCGAATCAAATATGCTCGGGCGCTGAAAACATTCTGGCAAAAAACAGGGCAATGGAAACCAAAACGAAAGAACAGAAAGCAATGGAGGAGGGTACAGATGGTGAAGGAAATCCTGGACAAGAGTTGACTATAGTCGTTGAACGAGGGTGGTTCTCGCGCCGACCGGGGGTGGTTGCGGGAGGAATTGGGGCGCAAGTGTGGGTTTCGGCTGGAGGTTTGGCCCCTTTTCGCCCCTGGGGGTTGGCACAGCGGGATTTGGTTGGGGTTTTGCAGGTGGTTAGGGTGTTTGGTTGGTTGGGGGTGGGTATGAGGTTTGGGTCTTGTGTGGGGGGTTGGCGGGATTGGGGGACAAGTCCTTGACATTCGGAGGGTTAGGTGGGGTAGGTTGAAACGGCGGACCTGATTGCGAAGGGATTGCGACATACGGGGCAGGTTGATCGTGACGACCCCGAGGGAGTTGAAACGGCGGACCTGATTACGAAGGGATTGCGACTGGAACAGGTCACCCATGCTGCACACGAAGACCCTGTTACAGCGAGGGACCTGATTGCGAAGGGATTGCGACTCCCCGCAGGATGCCGCCCGAGAGGATAACCAGGGTTGAAACGGCGGACCTGATTGCGAAGGGATGGCACAAAAAACGCGGCCAGGCCCAAAATCGGACCTGGCCGCGCAACAAACCTATTCCTTTTTTCCCTTAACCTAGCTCAACCCGAAAACCACCCCCACTACATCATCAAATTGGTGCGGGAGGGGGGACTCGAACCCCCACGGTCGCCCACTGGAGCCTAAGTCCAGCGCGTCTGCCAGTTCCGCCACTCCCGCATACCCGCCGCCAAACTTAAGACAACCCTCACCCCACGTCAACCACTCCCCCCACCCGCCTTGACAGCCCCTCCCTCCTGGGCTTACATTAATCGGCCTGTGACCAAACGGTGACCCCAAACCACCACCGGAGCAACACCCATGAACCGCGCCCACGGCCGTGCACCCCAGCAGATGCGACCGGTCGAGATCACCGCCGCGGTCAACCCCTACGCCGAAGGCAGCGCCCTGTGCCGCTTCGGACGCACCGAGGTGCTCTGTACCGCCACCCTGGAACAAACCCTGCCCTCCTGGCTGGAAGGCGCCGACCAAGGCTGGGTCACCGCCGAATACGCCATGCTCCCCCGCGCCACCCACACCCGCACCCCACGCGACCACCGCCTGGGCGGACGCGCCCGCGAGATCAGCCGCCTCATCGGCCGCAGCCTCCGCGCCGCCGTGGACCTCACCGCCCTGGCCGGACACACCATCCGCATCGACTGCGACGTCCTGGTGGCCGACGGCGGCACCCGCACCGCCGCCATCAGCGGCGCCTGGGTGGCCCTGGCCCTGGCCCTGGAACACCTGGGCCTGTTCCCCTCCCGGCAGGTGGCCGCCGTCAGCGCCGGCCGCGTGGACGGATGCCTGGCCGTGGACCTGGACTACGACGAGGACTCCCGCGCCGAGGTGGACGCAAACCTNGTCCTGGCCCCGGGCGGGCTGTTGGTGGAGCTGCAGGCCACCGCCGAACGCGGGGTCTTCACCCCCGCGGAGATGGCCGAGCTCATGGAAATGGCCGCCGAGGCCGCGGTGGAGGTCTTCGCCGCCCAGGCCGCGGCCCTGGAAGGGAG
>MTPE01000161.1 GCA_002011835.1 Desulfarculaceae bacterium JdFR-95
GGCCAGGGCCAGCACGGTGCGGGTGTTGATCACGCCCTCGGCCACCATCTGCATGGAGGCGGTGATCTGCTCGATGCTCTCGCCCTTGCCCAGGCGGTAGCCCACGGTGCGGTTGCGGGAGAGCTCGCCGGTGCAGGTGAGCACCAGATCCCCCAGGCCGGCTAGGCCGGAGAGGGTGGCGAGCTGTCCCCCCCGGGCCAGGGACAGCCGGGTCATCTCCGCCAGGCCGCGGGTGATCAGCGCGGCCAGGGTGTTGTGGCCCAGCTCCAGGCCGGCACACATGCCGGCAGCGATGGCCAGGGGGTTCTTCACCGCTCCGCCCAGCTCCACCCCCACCAGGTCGGGCGAGGTGTAGACCCGGAAGCGGTCGGTGGAGAAGACCACCTGCACCATACGGGCGGCCTGGGGGGAGCGGCTGGCCACGGTGACCGCGGTGGGTACGCCCGCGGCCACCTCGCGCGCAAAGCTGGGACCGGACAGACAGCAGAGACGGCGGTGGTACTCTTTGGGCAGCACGTCCTCGGCCACCTCGCACATGGTGTAGCCGGTGTCGGCCTCGATGCCCTTGGTACAGGAGACCACGGTAGCACCGGGGGCGATGGCCTCGGCCACCTGGGAGATAACCCCCCGGAACACGTGGCTGGGCACCACCATCACCACCAGCTCGGCTCCGGCCAAAGCCTGGGGCAGCTCGGCGGTGGCCTCCAGGGAAGGAGGCAGCTCCACCCCGGGCAGGTAGAGGGGGTTGACGTGGTCCTGGACAATGGCCCGGGCCACCTCGGGCTCATAGGCCCACAGGCACACCCGGTGTCCCGCCCCGGCCAGGTGCTTGGCCAAGGCCGTACCCCAGGAACCCGCCCCTACCACCGCGATACGGTCGGGCATCTGTGGGCTGGGCTCAGACATGCCAGAGTTATATCAGCAAAGGCGCCCCCAGGAAAAGGCTCATCCGGCAGATGGCGGGGCAGGGGCACCCTGTGATCGCCGCCCAGGCCGCCGGTCCGGGCAATCGGATGATATCTCGCCGTCTTTGCCAGGAAAATGATATGGTCTCCCACTTGGACTGCAACCGGCAATACCGAGGCCATGAATCCATCTCGTATCCTTGCTCATATCATTTTCCTGGCAAAGACGAGCGTCCGATCTTGTTCTACCACCACCCCGGCGTTTGCCGGATGAGCCCAGGAAAAGGGCCGGCACCCCCCTACCCTTTCCCGCCGGGATGGACGATACCCCGGCTACCGCCCCATCAGCCCCAGGAGCTTGCGCGCGGCACCAGGCTCGCGCCGCTCCAGGCCCAGGCGCTTGCGCAATACCTTCTTGTCCGGCGAAACCATCAGCAGGCGGGTGCCCGGCGGCTCATCGGGGTCGGGCACCAGACGCTCGGGCCGCGAGGCCCGCGGAGGATCGCGCCGCTCCAGGAGCATGGTGTAGAGCTCGGCCGTGAGTATCTCCTGGGCCGCGCGCATGGCCGTGGCCAACTTGACCCCATAGGCCCGCAGGTCCACGAAGTTGGGAAAGATCACCTCGAAGCCGCCCTCGGGCACCGGCATGAATACCGCCGGGTAGTCGGGCAGCCCCTCCAACCAGCGTACCAGCTCCACCTTGGTGTAACGGCGGGGCATGGCCACTCCCTCCCGGAAGCCCCCGACTCGGGTTTCTCGCAACTACCCCAGTGTACCCCAAAGCCCAACCAGAACAAAGCCGCGGGCGGCGGGCCGCGGATCGCGGCTGATGTAAGTGGCATGCGGGCCGTGTCAGTAACCAGGCCTGAGTCGCCGGCCGCGGATCGCGGCTGATAACGTGTGGCATGCGAATCGTGTCAGTAGCCGATTCAGAGTCGCCGGACTTCCGATACCGGATCGGGAACTAGGGTACTGCGGACCCAGGGCAACAGATGGGGTCAGACTCTCGAGAACTCGTCGCCGCAGCAAAAAACTCGTATCCTCCCGCCCGGCCGCGGATCGACGGCGGATCGCTGCAGATCTAATGTGGCATGTGAGCCGCGTCAGTATCCGGCTCTGATTCCTCACAGGTCCGGCCAATCGCCCGCACCACACCGCTTTGCTTTTTTCCTTTTCGTGCTTACCTTACTGGCAGCGACGAAATCTCGACACAAAGGTGGTGATAGAAATATGCGTTTCGACAAGCTGACCATGAAGAGCCAGGAGATCCTGCAGGGAGCCATGGGCCTGGCCGACAAGAAGGGCAACCCCCAAATCGAGCCCATCCATCTGTTGGCCGTGACCATGCAGGTCTCCGAGGAGATAGCACGACCCATCGCGGGCAAGCTGGGCGTGAACCAAAGCGCCCTGGCCGCGGACATCGAGGCGGCCATAGAACGCCTGCCCCAGCAGAGCGGGGCGCACTCGCAGCCCCACCTCAGCTCCGCCGCCCTGGAGGTGCTCAACAACGCCGAGGCCCAGGCCGAGGCCATGAAGGACGAGTACGTCAGCGTGGAGCACCTGCTGGTGGCCATGGCCGGCTCCAAGGACCCCGCAGGCCAGATCCTGGTCTCCCACGGCATGACCCCGGAGGCCATCCTGGCCGTGCTCAAGGACATCCGCGGCACCCAGCGGGTCACGGACCAGTCCCCGGAGGACAAGTACGAAGCACTCAAGCGCTACGCCCGTGACCTCACCGACATGGCGGCCAAGGGCAAGCTCGACCCAGTGATCGGCCGCGACGAGGAGATCCGGCGTACCATCCAGATCCTCAGCCGCCGCACCAAAAACAACCCCGTGCTCATCGGCGAGCCCGGCGTGGGCAAGACCGCCATCGTAGAGGGCCTGGCCCAGCGCATCGTGGCCGGAGACGTGCCCGAGGGCCTCAAGAACAAGCAGATCGTGGCCCTGGACATGGGTGCGCTCATCGCCGGGGCCAAATACCGCGGTGAGTTCGAGGACCGGCTCAAGGCCGTGATCAAGGAGGTGATCGAGGCCCAGGGCCGCATCATCCTGTTCATCGACGAGATGCACACCATCGTGGGTGCGGGCAAGGCCGAGGGGGCCATGGACGCGGGCAACATGCTCAAACCCCCCTTGGCCCGCGGTGAGCTGCGCTGCGTGGGCGCCACCACCATCAAGGAGTACCGCCAGAACATAGAGAAGGACGCGGCCCTGGAACGCCGCTTCGCTCCGGTGTTGGTGGAGGAGCCCAGTCAGGAGGACACCCTGGCCATCCTGCGCGGCCTGAAGGAGAAGTACGAGGTACACCACGGCGTCCGCATCCGCGACAGCGCCTTGGTGGCCGCGGTCACCCTCTCGGCCCGCTACATCACCGACCGCTTCCTGCCCGACAAGGCCATCGACCTCATCGACGAGGCGGCCAGCAAGCTGCGTATCGACATCGACTCCCTGCCCGCAGAGCTGGACGCCCTGGAACGCAAGATCGCCCAGCTCACCATCGAGGCCGAGGCCCTCAAGAAAGAAAGCGACCCCGGCAGCCAGAAGCGGCTGGAAAAGGTCCAGAAGGAGATCCAGGAGCTGTCCAAACAGCGGGACGAGATGAAGGCCCGCTGGCGCCAGGAGAAGGAGGCCATCGAGGCCATACGCACCACCAAGGAGCGCATAGACCAGATCAAGGCCGAGATCGAACGCGCCCAGCGCGAAGGCGACTACAACCGCGCCGCCGAACTGCAATACGCCACCCTGCCCAGCCTGCAGCAAGAGCTGGCCCAGCACCAGGCCCACCTGGAAGAGCTGCAAAAGGACGGCTCCATGCTGCGCGAGGAGGTCTCGGCCGAAGACGTGGCCGAGGTGGTGGCCAAGTGGACCGGCATCCCTGTCTCCAAGCTCCTGGAGGGTGAGCGCGAAAAACTGCTCAAGATGGAGGAGCGCCTGGCCGAACGCGTGGTGGGCCAGAAAGAGGCCATCCAGGCCGTCTCCAACGCCGTGCGCCGCGCCCGCGCCGGCCTGCAAGACCCCAACCGGCCCATAGGCTCCTTCATCTTCATGGGCCCCACCGGCGTGGGTAAGACCGAGCTGGCCCGCGCCCTGGCCGAGTTCCTCTTCGACGACGAACAGGCCATGGTGCGCCTGGACATGAGCGAGTTCATGGAGAAACACTCCGTGGCCCGCCTCATCGGCGCTCCCCCAGGCTACGTGGGCTACGAGGAGGGCGGCTACCTCACCGAGGCGGTGCGCCGCCGGCCCTACAGCGTGGTCCTGTTCGACGAGATCGAAAAGGCCCACCCCGAGGTGTTCAACGCCCTGTTGCAGATACTGGACGACGGGCGCCTCACCGACGGCCAGGGCCGTACCGTGGACTTCAAGAACACCATCATCATCATGACCTCCAACATCGGCTCGCAGTACATCCAGGACCTCACCCGCCCCGACCAGCGGGAGGAAATGGAACGCCGAGTCATGGAGGCCCTGCGCGCCCACTTCAAGCCCGAGTTCCTCAACCGCGTGGACAGCGTGGTCATCTTCCACGCCCTGGACCGCGAGCACATCGCCCGCATCGTGGAGATCCAGCTCAAGCGCCTCAACCAGCTCCTGGCCCAGCGCGGACTCAAACTCACCCTCACCCCTGCGGTGGTGGACCACCTGGCCGAAATCGGCTTCGACCCCGTCTACGGCGCTCGACCCCTCAAACGCGCCATCCAAACCACCCTCCAGGACCCCCTGGCCCTCAAGATCCTGGACGGGACCTTCGCCGACGGCGATACCATCGAAGCCGATATGCA
>MTPE01000064.1 GCA_002011835.1 Desulfarculaceae bacterium JdFR-95
CCCGGGGCTCGGGCGCGCCTGACGCGCCTGAAGGTACCCCTGGAAGTGGACCGGCCGCCCGTACTCAAGGTGGTCTTCACCCCCGCGGCGCCCGGGCGCAAACCCACCCTGACCCTGACCCTCACCGCGGCCGCGCCCCTGCAGGCCCCTTCCCTCAAGGTGCGCCTGGACGACAAGCCCCTGACCTGCCAGGTCAAGGCCGAAGACGGCGGCAAGCGGCTGGTGGGGGTGTACCGGTTCGAGCAGAGCCTCCTGCCTCCGGCCCGCCACCAGGTGGCGGTGGAGGTCAAGGCCGCCGGTGGCAGGACCTATCGCCTGGGGGGAAAGTTCGACTACCTGGTCTCGCTGGCCCTGGCCGGGNTGCGCGTGGACGACAAGAAGGAAGGCAACACCCCCAACGGCAAGATCGAAAGCGGCGAGGAGGTGGGCCTGTTCCTCAGGCTGGTCAGCCTGGAGCCCTCGCCCCTCAAGGAGGTCAAGGTCACCCTGCCCTCCCATCCTCTGCTCTCGCCGCCCGCGGGCAGCCAGTGGGTGGTGGGCGACATGCCTCCGGGCCGGCCGGTGGAGGCGGGGCCGCTGGTGGTCAAGGTGGGCGCGGTGGACAAGCCCCGCACCCTGTCGCTCAAGCTGGCCGCCAGCGTGGAGGGCAAGGGTCTGGTCAAGCCCATCGCCTTGCGCCTGCCCTTGTGGCCCGGCTTCGGGGTGGTGGCCCAGCCCCGCCTCCAGGTGCAGGACCCCAAGAAGCTGGCCTCCCAGAACAACGCCGACGGCCGCGCCAATGCGGGTGAGAAGCTGAACCTGGTGATCCGCCTGGAGAACGTTCTGAACGACGCCTCACCGGCCTGGCGGGCCAAGGTGTCCTGTTCCTCGCCCCTGCTCACCCTGGGCAAGAGCGAATTCTCCGGCCCGGCCCTGGCCCCCCACGCCACCCGCGAGCTGGTGGTGCCGGCCCAGGTGGGGGACAAGCTCACCCGGCCGGTGGTGGTGCCGCTGGTGGTGGAGACCGGCCCCCAGGGCCAGGCCATGGTGAACCGCCGCAAGGTCCCCTTGCGTCTGGAGCTCCCGCCCCTGCCCCTGGAGCTGGTGGGCTACCGCCTGGAGGACCCGGCCAGCGGGGACCTGAGCGCGGTCAACGACGGCAACGGCAAGCTGGGCAGCGGGGAGTACGGCTTCCTCACCCTGAAGATAGCCAATCACGGCCCGGCCCTGAGCCGCGTGTACTTCAACCTCACCACCACCGCCCGGCCCCGGCCCACCATCATCAAGAAGCTGCGGAGCTTCGACATACCCAAGGACGGCACCGCCGAGCCGCCCTTCGAGCTCAAGCTGCCCATCGACTACCTGAAGGACAGCCTGCCCCTGACCGTCCGCGCCGTGGCCGGCAAGCGCACCTGGCAGCATACCTTCAAGCTGCCCACCGAGCCCCGCCGTTTCTTCACCGCCGAGCTGGTGCTGCTCAACCCCAAGGGCGCCCCCGCCGCCCCCGGCGATCTCCATCCCGGGGCCAAGCTGCCCTTCCGCCTGAAGGTCAAGTGCACCGGGCCCAAGCAGGAGACGGGGCTGGATGTCACCCTGCGCTCGCCCTGGGTGAGCCTGGTGCCCAACCTGTTCGACCACCAGGACTTCGCCCCCGGCCAGGAGAAGACCTTCACCGGCACCCTCACCATCCCCAAGGACCTGGCGCGGGACAATTTCAAGGTCTATTCCACGGTCTTCGACTCGGCCCGCCAGATGGCGCGCATGCGCAAGGACTTCTCCTTCCAGGTGGGGGCCGCCCCCACCCAGGTCAAGGTCAAGGCCGCCCCTCCCGCCCAGGCCGGCGGTGCCTGGAGGCTGGCGGTGGAGGTGGAGGACACCCGGAGCCGCAAGCCGGTGGAGGCAGGCGTGGTGCTGGTACAGACCAACCTGGGTCAGCTCTCGCCGCAGCGCCTGGTCCTGGCCGCGGGCAGGGCCGAACTCACCTGGACGCCGCCCGCAGACCTGGGCAAGCGCCAGGCCCTGATCACCCTGGACTACCCCGGCGACCAGGAGGACCCCGCCCAGCCCGACCGGCGCTACCAGCCCAGCCAGGCCAGGCTCACCCTACCCCCGGCGGCCCGGCCCACCCAAGTGAGGCTCACGGTGAAACGTGAGGGCCAGCCCCCGGCGCGGCGCTTCCGCTTCCGGCTGCAGGTGGTGGACGAAGAGGGCAAGCCGGTGACCCAGGGGGTGCTGGCGGTCAAGGCCGATCTGGGGCGGCTGTCCGGCGCGGGGCTGTCGGGTCAGGAGGGCAGGATAAGGCTCACCGGCCGGGAGGTGGTGCTCACCTGGGAGGGACCGGCCGACCCCACCCAGAAGGGCAAGGCCGTGTTCGCCTACCTGGGCGACCAGGAGGACCCCGGCCGGCCGGACCTGGTCTATGCCCCCAGCCGCGCGGTGCAGGACCTGCCGCCGGTGGTACTGGCCCAGCCCCACCTGCTGGTGGAGCCGGCCCTGATCGACCAGGACAAGGGCCTCTGGCGCCTGAAGGTGAGCCTGACCGACGAGCGCGGCCAGCCCATCTCTCCGGCCAAGGTGCGTTTCTCCGCCACCGGCGGCAGCTTCGCCCTGGGCGGCGAGGTGCGGGAGGTGGACAAGGACCTGCAGAACGGGACCTGCGAGAAGGGCTGGCGCGAGACCGACGACAAACAGCACCAGATCACGGTCTCCTATCCCGGCGACCAGAGCGGACCGAACCGGACCAACCAGCTCTACGCCCCGGCGCAGGTGGTACTGACCCTGCCTCCGAACCTGATCGCCCGTTCCACCGTGTTCGTGGTGGACGCCTCGGGCTCCATGAGCGGGCAGAAGCTGGCCTCGGCCAAGGCCGCGGTGCGCAGCGCCCTGGCCGCCTATCCACCGGACCAGAAGGACGAAGAATGGGCCCTGATCGTGTTCGCGGGCTGCGGCAACATCCGTCTGGTGCAGCCCTTCACCACCAATCCCGGTGACATCACCTCCAAGCTCACCTTCAGCGCCGGCGGCTCCACCCCCATCGCCGCGGCCATGGCCAAGGCGGCGCGCTACATCCGCCGCGCCGGCCGGGGCCAGGAGGGACGCATCATCCTGCTCAGCGACGGGGGCGAGAACTGCCACGGCGACCCGGTCAAGGCGGCCGAGAGCATCCACCGCCGGGTGCGCACGGTGACTCCGGGAGGAAGGAGGGGCAGACCATGAGAGCGTGGTGCTGGGGTGTGATCCTGGCCCTGGGCCTGAGCTGGGCCGCGGCGCCGGCCCTGGCCGCCGACCCCGGGGTGGAGGCCCTGGACAAGCTGGTGGCGGGCAAGCCGGCCCTGGAGCGCAGCCTGCCCATACGGGTGGACGTGGTGGGCTACGACGTAGACAAGATTCCCCAGGTGAAGTCTCAGCTCCAGGCCGTGGCCCGGGCCGGAGGCGGGGCATTCTCCACCGCCGGGGTGCAGGACATCGGCCAGGTCATGACCAGCGTGGTCACCGGCGGCCCCCAGCCCCGCCGGCCCAAGCCGGGCACCCGCCTGGAGTTCGGCGATACCATCATCCGCCACGGCCGCCTGGAGCCTTGAGGGAAGCAGCCTGGGAAAGCCTTCACCTCACGCGGAAAATCGAGTAAGCTTGCTACATAACGAATCCAGGAGCATACCCCATCCACCCCGGAAACAGTGATCCGGGTGGGGGGTATATCACCACGCCAAAGAGGGGATAGCGTCATGGCCAAACTCACCGTGATCTCCGGGAAGCAAAAGGGCAAGACCCTGGAGCTGGAGGGCAAAGACCGCTTCCTCATCGGCCGCGACCCGGCCTGCGACCTGGTGCTGGACCACCCCGACACCTCGCGCCGCCACGCCGAGCTGATCAAGACCCCCCAGGGCTGGCTGCTCAAGGATCTGGGCTCCACCAACGGCACCAAGGTGGGCGGCAAGAACGTCCAGGAAAAGCTGCTGGCCGACGGCGACCAGATCGTCTTCGGTGCGGTCACAGTGAAGGCCGAGCTGCCTGGTGCGGCTGGGGCCACCCGCGTGCGCTCCACCAAGGTACGTACCGCCCCGCCCAAGCTGGTGGGTACCGACGGCAAGGAGGTGGTGCTGGACAAGGAGGTGACCCTGGTGGGCCGCGAGAGCGGCTGCGACCTGGTACTCAAGGTGGAGTCGGTCTCCGCCCGTCACGCCGAGCTGCGCCTCACTCCCCAGGGGGTCATGGTCAAGGACCTGGGTTCCACCAACGGCACCTTCGTCAACGGGGTGAAAGTGACCGAGAAGCTGTTGCGCAACGGCGACCAGGTGGCCTTCGACGTAGTCAAGTTCAAGGTGGTGATCGCCGGCGGGCCCCAGGCCACCCGCGTGCGCGGTGGGGCCGAGGCCATCAGCCCCGCGGCCGCGGCTCCTCCTCCGCCTCCGCCCCCGGCCGCCGCAGCAGGCAAACCCGCAGTGGGCCTGATCGTGGCCATCGCCGCCGCAGTGGTGGTGGCGGCGGGTGCAGCCTGGTACTTCCTGGCCGGCCCGGGCAAGAAGCCCACTCCCCCGTCCCAGGTGACCACCGCCGCACCGGCTCCGGCCCCCAAGCCGGCCGAGCCCGCCAAGCCCGCGACCAGGCCCCAGGCCACCGCCCAGGCTCCCGCTCCTGCGGCCCCCGCAGCCAAACCCGCCGGGCGCAAGATCATCCAGCGCCTGG
>MTPE01000147.1 GCA_002011835.1 Desulfarculaceae bacterium JdFR-95
CCGCTCCAGGTGGGAGCGGGCGAAGGTGACCATGTCCTGCACGCCGATCTCCAACGACTCCAGCAGGCGATAGAGCTCCTCGCGCACCTGGCGGCGCGGAGTGGCCAGATGCGCGATGACCAGCTTCAGGTCCAGCTCCGGGGCCTGGCGNAGCTTGTCCCGGGCCAGCTCGCGCACCTCGGGCGAGGGGTGCCCCAGCAGCTCGATGAAGGCGCGGGTGGTGCGCTNGTCNGCCACNTCCANGCGCTGCAGCACCGCTGGCGGCACCAGCTCGGGGTCGCGGGCCAGCAGCTCCAGCACGGTGTCGGTGAGCTGCGGNTCCTCCAGGCGGCTGAGGGCGGTGAGCACCTGGCGGGTCAGCTNGGGCTCGTCCGCGGCGGCCAACAGGCGCCGCAGGGGTATGCGGTAGGCGGGCTGGCCCGACCCCCCGGCGGCGATCACCCCCGCCCGGCGCAGGTCTGGATCGGTCGAGGCCAACCACTGCTGGATCATGCGGTCGTAGCGTTCGGGGTCCTGGGCATAGAGTCCGGCCAGGGCGTGGGCCCGCACCGTGGGGTCGGGGTCCTCGGCCAGCAGCCCTTCCAGGAAGCGGCCCGACAGCTCCAGGGGCAGGCGCGCGGCGGCCTCGGCCAGGGCGGCGCGCAACCGCGGCGGGGCCTGGGGCAGTAGCTGCTGATACACCTCCAGGGCCTCGGCCCCGGCCTGGGGCGGCACCAGGGGCAGGAGCTGGGCCACGGTCTCGGGGTCGTGGCGCCGGATCAGCTCCAGCAGGTGGCGCTCGAAGCCCGGCACCCTCTGGCTGCGCAGCATCTCCGCGTACCACACGCACAAGGGCGAATCGGCCTGCAGGCAGGCCTCCACCAACTGCTGGCGCGAGCGGGGGTCGGCGAACAGGCGCCCCAGGTTGCGCTCCTCCAGGGACTTCAGGTCGATCACCTTGTCCGAGACCAGATCTAGGAGGATCCCGGCGTACTCCCGCTTGAGCCACAGAGTGGTGGCCACCCAGGCCAGGCCCACCACCCCGCCGGCCAGGGAAAGGTAGCGGGGGTGGAACCAGCCCTCGGTGAGCACCAGGAAGCCCGAACTGAGCAGGATGGCCACCCGCACCACGGTGCCGCGCAGAAAGGGCCGCACCACGGGCCGCACATCGGGGGGGAACAGGCCCATCAGGATCTGGCGGGCGGGGTTGTTTATGGTCACCCGGATCACCACCGTGGAGATGCGGGCGTAGATGGCGCTGACCACGTCGAAGCGCAGCAGGTAGGCGGCGAAGGCGATCAGGTAGTTGCAGGGATGGAACATCAGGGCCACGGGCAGGCCCCAACGGTCGTAGAGCTTGCCCACGAACAACAGGATCACCAGGCTGACGATGTTAAGCACCCCCCGGAAGTAGCCGAAGAAGGCGATCAGGCCGCCCTCGGTCTTGAAGGCCTCGTTGACCACGAAGTTGAACTGGTAGTTCATGATCGGGATCACGAGGTTGGGCAGGAAGGTGAGCAGGATGAGGATCTTGATCAGGGTGGAGCGGCGGATGAGAGGCACCACCTTCCTGATCTCCTCGCGGAAGGGCAGGCGGGCCTTGGGTTTGGTGGTCCGCTCGGCCGTGGGCAGGGGTGGGAACAGGCTGTGCATGTGGTGGACCACCGCCGCCCCCAGGCTGGTGGTGACCAGGTAGGCCAGCATGAGGTTGTCCACCACGATGGCCCGGGCCAACGCCGGGGTGAGGAAGCTGCCGATGATGGCCCCGATCACCCCCCCGCTGGTGATGAGGGGGAAGATGCGCTTGGACTGGCGGGTNTTGAACAGGTCGTTGGCCAGGTTCCAGAACACCAGGCCCAAGAGGGTCTCATACTGGGCCTTGAGCACGAACAACACCGGGTAGATGAACTCGAAGCCGCTCATCACCACCAGGCGCAGGCCGGCCACGGACAGCCCGCAGAACAGCATGAGATAGGAGAGCATGCGGGTGCTGGGCAGGCGTTTGAGCATCCCGGCCAAGGCCCCCATGACCACGAAGGTCACCAGGGAGTTGACCATGTAGACCGTGGGCAGGTACTCCACCCCGAAGCGTTTGAGGAAGGCGGTCTCGGCGAAGTTGTTGAACAGGATGTTGGAGGTGCGTATGAGATAGAGCAGAAGCGCCGACCAGAGGAAGGCGTCCATCTCCTCGGGCTGCACCTTCAGCCACCTGACCAGCCACTGTCTCATCTGCCCGTCCTCTTGCCTGCAGCCCGAAAAGTGCTAGTGCCCGCGCTTCCCCCACCCAGCGCACCGCGGCACCATGCCATTCTTCCGCCGGTCGGGGAAAATATTAGCCCCTGCCGCGGAGGGATAACAAGTCAAGATCAGAGAAGGAGCATTGTTCGGCCCCGGAGGCGGGCCTTATGCGACCGGAGGATCGCAGGGGGCTGCCGGCCGTGGGCGTCTATTGGTTGGGCGAGAAGCCGGGTTCCAGCTTGTTGGGGTGGCCGCAGTAGGGGCAGTAGGCCACGGCCAGGAGGCTGCTCTTGAAGGTGCGCTTACACTTCTCGCAGGTTATCTCCCTCTGCCGCGGCAGCTTCAAGCGGACCATGGTCAGCACTCCTCGTATGAGCGTCGGGCCGGGCGGCGCGACGCGGTTTGCCTATGGTTCACAGGGCCCGCAACCACTCTGGCCGCAGGCCCACCCGTCCGGCCAGGGCCTGGTCGATCAGGGCCAGGGCCGCGGCCTTGTCCTGGGGCAGGTGGGCCTTGATGGGCAGGTAGTTACTGGCGTGGTTGGCGAAGAACAGCCCGTCGCTGAGCTCGGTGTGGGCGATCATCTCGCGCAGCTCCAGGAGCATGCCCGCCGGGTCGGGCAGTTGGAACTCGCCCCGCTCGTAGGCGTCGCACAGGGGCGTGCCCGGGATGAGCATCAGAGTGAGCGCGCCTACGTAATCCGGGTCCATGGCGCTCAGCACCCGGCCGGTCTCCCGGGCGTGCTCCAGGGACAGCTCCACCCCGCCGATGCCCAACAGCACCGTGACCGAAAGTAGGATACCGGCCTCCTTCACCCGCCGGCCCTGGGTGATGTGTTTCTCGGGCGTGGCACCCTTGTTGACCCGCTTCAGCACCTCGGGGTGGCCGCTCTCCAGGCCGTAGTACACGATGCCCAGGCCCAGCTCCTTGAGCCGGCGCAGGTCCTGGTCGCTCTTGAGGGCCACGGCCTTGGAGTTGGCATAGGTGCCCACCCGCTCCACCCAGGGCAGGCGGCGGCGGATCTCGCCCAGCAGCCACTCCCAGTGGCGCATGGGCATGACCAGGGCGTCACCGTCCATGATGAACACCCGCCGCTGGTGGCGGCAGTAACTCTGGGCGAAGGCCAGGTCCTGCTCCAGGATGGCGCGGTCCTTGATGGCGAAGCGCTTGTCCTTGTAGGTGCCGCAGAAGGCACACTTGTTGTGCGAGCAGCCGATGGTGGCCTGGATCAATATGGAGTCGGCCTCCGAGGGCGGGCGGATGCAGTTGCCCACGTAGTGGAAGCCGGTGGGTTCGCTGGCGCAGTCCATGTCTCACATACCTCNCCTGTGTCCCTAAATATAGGGTGCNCAGGGCCGGGGGGCAAGTCCGGCCAGGGGGGCACCCTGGGGGGCGTGCCGGCGGGCACGTGGAGTGTCCAGGTCTTTCCCGCGCTTCCGCCCAAGGAGTATCGCCGCCCCTGTCCGCGACCCTCAGGCCCGGCGGCGGCGGGTGCGGAAGTTGGGGTGGCGGATGTCCAGCTTGTCCAGGCGATAGGTCATCTGGCGCTCGGAGATGCCCAGCAGGGCCGCGGCCTCCTTCTGCACCCAGTCGCAGCGCTCCAGGGCCACCTCGATGGCCTTGCGCTCCAGGGCGGCCAGGTTGAGGGTGTCGGCGGTGAAGTAGGCCACCCGGGGCTCCGGCTCCAGCTCCGGCTCCAGGGCAAAGGGCGGAGTGGGCACCAGGTCCAGGTCGCGCACCTGGACCTCCGGCCCGTCGCAGAACAGACTCACCCGCTCCATGACGTTGCGCAATTCCCGGATGTTGCCCGGCCAGTGGTAGGTGAGCAGGGCCTCCCGGGCCTGGTCGCTCAGGCGCAACAGAGGCCGGTTGCGCTCCAGGCAGAACTGGCGCAGGAAGCGCTCGGCCAGGGGCAGGATGTCCTTGCGCCGCTCGCGCAAGGGAGGAATGTGCAGCGGGGCCACGTTGAGGCGGTAGTAGAGGTCGCGGCGGAAGCGCCCCTCCTCCACCGCGCGGGCCAGGTCCTGGTTGGTGGCGGCCATGATACGCACGTCCACGTGGATCTCGCGGGAGCCGCCCAGGCGGTAGATCACCTGCTCTTCGATGGCCCGCAGCACCTTGGCCTGGATGGCCGGGCTCATCTCGCCCACCTCGTCCAGGAACAGGGTGCCGCCGTGGGCCTGCTGGAAGCGGCCGATGCGGGCCTTGTGCGCGCCGGTGAAGGCCCCCTTCTCGTGGCCGAACAGCTCGCTCTCCAACAGGGTCTCGGTCAGAGCCGCGCAGTTGACCGTGACCAGGGTGCCCTCCCGCCGGGGGCTGTTGGCGTGGATCGCCCCGGCGATCAGGCTCTTGCCCGTGCCGGTCTCGCCGGTGAGCAACACGGTCACGTCGGTGGGG
>MTPE01000004.1 GCA_002011835.1 Desulfarculaceae bacterium JdFR-95
GGGCCGCGGCGCGGCGGGCGGCCTTCTGCCGGGCCAGAAGCTCGCTGATGCGGGCGGCCTGCTCCGGCTTGAGGTTGGCCATGATCTTGCCCGCCTGGCGACTCTGCATCAGGCTGAAGATCTCCACCGCCATCTGGTCGTCCAGCTTCTCCACCACCCGGGCCGCGGCCGGCCCCCGCATGTTGGAGAGCACCTTGACCAGCTGCATGATGCGCTTGCGGCGCTCCTTCTGTTCGGTGGTGATCAGGGCCTCCAGGGCGGCCTGCACCTTCTTCAGCTCGGCGATACGCTGGTTAACCTCGCTGCGCAGGCGTTCCAGCTCGCGGCGCTCTTGGGCCAGGCGGGCCTCCTGTTGGGCCAACTCGGCCCGCTTCTGCTCGATGAGCTTCATGAGCAGGGGATCGTACTCGGCCGGGGTCTGGGCGGTGGGAGCCGGCTCTTCGAGAGGAATCTCTTCCTCTTTGGCCTTTTCTTGGCCCTTCCCTTCTGCCTCCTGGGCTTTGTCCTGGGTGGCGGGCTGGTCCTTGGCCGGGGGCTGCTGTTTCTCCTGGGCCTGGACCGGGCTGGGGCCCGGGGTCACCGCGGGCCAGGCTACCACCAGGGCCAGGCACACCGCGGTCAGCTTGAGCAGCAGTCCCAAGGTGAGCAGGGCATGGGGTCTGAGAAGGCTCACGACGACTCCCTCCGCAGGTAGCGGCCGATGGCGGCCTCGTCGATCTGGGCCTGTTCGCGTTTCAGCTCGCGGCGCTGCCAGCGGGCCAGGTGGCGCTCGCGCAGGGTCTCCAGCACCATGCGGTCGCGGCGGGCCTCCATGAGCCGGGCGCGGGCGGCCTCGGTCTGGGCCACCAGCATGGGCAGCCTGGCCCGCTCGCGCAGGGCCTGCAGGCGCAGGACCGTGGCGTACTCGTTGAGTATCTGGAACTCACTGGCCGGCATGCCCTTCACCTGTACCTCCTCCAGCTCCTGGCGGGCGCGCAGGGCCTCGGCCTCTAGCCAGGCGATGTGCTGCTCGCACTCCTTCTGTACCTTGAGGCCACGGGCGAACTCGTGCAGGGCCTTCTCCTCCAGGTGGGCGCGATGCTCCAGCACCGACTGCAGGCGGAAGCGGAAGGGCATGGGGCGGTCTCCTTAGCGTGAGGCCGCGGCCAGCTCCAACAAGGCGCGGCGGCTGGATTCCAGGTCCGCACCCTCCTCCATGGGCTGACGCAGGAAGGCCTGGATGCGCTCGTGGAGGGCGATGGCCTTGTCGATGAGGGGGTTGCTGCCCTGGGCATAGGCCCCGATGTTGATCAGGTCTTCGTTGCGGCGGTAGGCGGCGATCAGCTCCTGCAGGCGGCGCGCGGCCTCCACNACCTCGGGCGGGTTCACCTCCGGCATCAGACGGCTCACCGAGCCCAGCACCTCCACCGC
Organism: Desulfarculaceae bacterium JdFR-95; assembly: GCA_002011835.1. GTDB lineage: Bacteria > Desulfobacterota > Desulfarculia > Desulfarculales > Desulfarculaceae > Desulfocarbo. Next base: position 1,411 of record MTPE01000004.1, read on the forward strand.
AGGATAGTGGCCCTGGTCGGCCAGCTCGCGGGTGAGCACCACGTGACCGTCCAGGATGGAGCGCATGGCGTCGGCCACCGGCTCGGTCACGTCGTCGCCCTCCACCAGCACGCTGTAGATGCCGGTGATGGAGCCGGCGTGCTCGGTGGTGCCGGCCCGCTCCAGCAGGCGGGGGAGCTGGGCGAAGACGCTGGGGGTGTAGCCCTTGGTGGTGGGGGGTTCGCCGATGGACAGGCCCACCTCGCGCGCGGCCAGGGCGAAGCGGGTCACCGAGTCCATCATCAGCATCACGTCCTTGCCCTGGTCGCGGAAGTATTCGGCCACGCTGTGGGCGAGATACGCCGCACGCATGCGCAGCAGGGCGGGCTGATCGCTGGTGGCCACCACCACCACCGAGCGCTGCATGCCTTTCTCTCCCAGGTCGCGCTCGATGAAGTCGCGCACCTCGCGGCCGCGCTCGCCCACCAGGGCGATCACGTTCACGTCGGCGGTGGTGTGGCGGGCGATCATGGAAAGCAAGGTGGACTTGCCCACGCCGGAGCCGGCGAAGATGCCGATGCGTTGGCCCTTGCCCAGGGTGAACATGGCGTTGATCACCCGCACCCCGGTGTCCACCGGCTCGCGGATGCGGCGGCGGCTCACCGCGGGAGGGGGGTCGTTGTAGAGGGGGTAGAGGGTCTCGAAGCTGGGATCGGGGCCGCCGTCCAGGGGCTGGCCCAGGGCGTCGATCACCCGGCCCAACAGCCCCGGCCCCACCCGCACCAAGGCGCCCTCCTCGGCCCGGGTCACGGTGCAGCCCGGCTTGAGCCCCCGCATCTGGCCATAGGGCATCACCAGCATGCGCTGGCCGCGGAAGCCCACCACCTCGGCCAGGAGGGGGCCGGCCTCGGTGTGCAGGTGGGCCCCCGCTCCCACCGGCAACAGCAGGCCCTGCACCTCGGCCACCAGCCCCACCACCTGGGTGACCCGGCCCATGACCTCCACCGGGTCCAGGCCGTCCAGGGCCTGATGGTAGCGGGCCAGGACCCCCGCCATCACCAATCCTCCTCCAGGTCCTCCCCTTCCGCGGTCTCCTGCTCGGCCGATGGGGAGCCGGGTTGGGTGGTGTCGGGGTCAGGATCCCCCTCCTGGGCCTGCTGCCGCTTCTGCCGCTCCAGGGCCTCCACCAAGTCGTGGAACTCGGCCCCCTCCAGGGCCTCGCTGAGCTTCTCGTACACCCGCTGGCGGCGGGTGGAGAGGCGGGCGTCGATCTTGGCCGTGGGGGTCTCCACCAGGCAGTCGCCCGGAGCCAGCTCCGGGTCGGCCACCAGCTCCAGGGCGCCCAGCTCGGAGAACTCCTTGGCCAACTGGGGACGATATTCCTCCACCCGGGCCAGGTCGGCCTGGCTGAGGCGCACGGTCACCTTCTCCAGGTCTATGAGGCGGGAGATGGCCTGGCGTACCACCTCCTGGATGGCCCTCTCGTCCACCGCTCCAGGGGTGAGCAGCAGCTTGTCGCAGGCGGCCTGCACCAGCCCCAGGATCTCGCCCTCCAGGCCGGCCAGCACCTCGCGCCGGGCCGCCTCCAAGGCGCGCACCGCCCGGCCCAGGTCCTCCACCGCGGCCTCCATCTTGGCTCGGGCCGCCTCCAGGCCCTCCTGGTGGCCCTTGGCGTAGCCCTCCTCGTAGGCCTGGCGCCGGATCTCCTCGGCCTGGCCTTTGGCCTCGGCCACCAGGCGCTCGGCCTCCTGGTGGGCCTCGGCCAGGATCTGGTCGGCCTGGCGCTGGGCGCGGGCCGAGGGGTCCTCCTGGCGGCCGTCGTAGATGAGCAGGCGGAAACCATCCTTCCCCTCCTGGGGAGAGGGGGCCTGCTGCTGGGAGTCGGGGGCCAGTTCGGCCAAGTGGAAGGGGCGGGGTTGCAGGCCGTGCAACACTCCCCGCGGACCCACCACACGGGGGCTGTTCTCAGACGAGGACATCCTCGCCACCCTTGCCGCCGATCACGATCTTGCCTTCCTTCTCCAGGCGGCGGGCCACCTGGATGATCTTCTGCTGGGCCTGCTCCACCTCGCTCAGGCGCACCGGGCCCATCACCTCCAGGTCCTCCAGGATCATGGCTGCGGCGCGTTCGGAGACGTTGCCCAGGATCTTCTGTTTGAGCTCCTCGCTGGCGGTCTTGAGGGCCAGGGTCAGGTCCTCGTTGCGCACCTCCTTGAGCAGCTCGCGGATGCCGCGGTCGTCCACGTTGATCAGGTCCTCGAACACGAACATGAGCTGGCGGATCTGGTCGGCCAGTTCGGGGTCGTCTTCCTCCAGGCGGCCGAAGATCTGCTCCTCGGTGGCCTTGTCCACGTTGTTGAGCAGCTCGGCCACCGCCTCCACGCCGCCCAGGCGCTTGGCCTCGCTTCCCTCGGTGGACAGGATCTCGCGGTTGAGTACCGCGTCGATCTCCTCCACGATGCCCGGGGGGATCACGTCCAGGTTGGAGATGCGCAGCACCACGTCGTACTTGAGGTTCTCGGGGAACTCGCTGAGGACCTCGGCCGCCTTGGACGGCGGCAGGTGGGCCAGGATCACGGCGATGGTCTGGGGGTGCTCACTCTTGATGAAGCCGGCCAGGGTGCGGCTGTCCACGTGCTTGACCCGCTCGAAGGGCACCGGCTCCTTGGCCTTGTCCAGCTCCTCCAACAGTCCGCTGGCGGCTTCCTCGCCCAGGGCCAGGGCCAGGGCGCGGCGGGCGGTCATGTCGCCGCTGATCACCGGGCCGATCTCGCTCTTCAGGTCCTCCAGGAACTCCTTGAGCAGGGCCTCCTGCAGCTCGGGCTCCACCGCCTCCAGGTTGGTCATGGCCATGCCCACGCGTTTGATCTCTTCCTTGTCGAGCTGCTTGAAGATCTCGGCCGTGAACTGCTCGCCCATGGAGGCCAGCACTATGGCGGCCTTCTGCAGGCCGGTGAGTTTGTCGGTGTCCGTGGCCATGGCAGTGCTATCCCTCCCTCATGCTCATGGCTTGTGGATCCAGGCCCGGATCACGGCGGTGGTGCGCTCGGGGTCTTGCTGGGCCAGGGCCAGGATCAGGTCGCGGGTGGTCATCTTCTTGCGCGGGATCTCAATGCCTTCGAGCCGTTCGGCCTCGGCTTCGGGCTCACCCGGGGGCAGCTCCTCTCCCGGTCCCACCGGAACCGCTCCCGGCGGGCCGGCCGGCGCCTCGGCCGGG
>MTPE01000035.1 GCA_002011835.1 Desulfarculaceae bacterium JdFR-95
CCTTGCCAGGACTCTTGTCCTGGCAGGGGCGGGGGCCCTGTCCTGAAGGGAGCCTCGCTCCGTCTCTGGCGCTAGCTCACCTTGAGCACGATGGCCGCGGCGGTGTCACCGGCGGCGCAGCCCGCGAACAGGCCGTAGCCGCCGCCCTTGAGCACCAGCTCCTCGATCAGCTCCACCATGCAGCGGGCGCCCGTGGGGCCCTGGGGGTGGCCGAAGATGAGGGAGGAGCCGTAGTTGTTGAAGATCTCCTCGGGGATCTTCATGAGGCGGCCCATGATGATGTCGTTGATGGTGAAGGGGTTGTGGGTCTTGACCGCGGCCAGGTCCTCCACCTTGATGCCCGCGTTGTCCAGGGCCATCTGGGCCGCGGGGGTGACCGCGGCGGCCATACGGGCCTTCTTGGCCCGGGCGTAGCCGTAGCTGAGCACCTGGATGGTGACGTTCTTGTCCTGGCTGAGTTCCTTGGCCCGCTCCTTGGTGGTGACGATCATGCCCGCATTGCCGTCGGCGGGGTGGGTCTGGGCGCCGAAGGTGAGGGCGCCGTCGGGGATGAGGGGCTTGAGCCGGGCCAGGCCCTCGGCGGTGGTCTCGGTGATGCCCTCGTCCTGGTCCACCACCTTGGTCTTCTTCTTGGAGAGCTTCACCTCCACCGGGATCATGTAGCCCCTCTGGAACTCGCGGTCGTTCTCCAGGGACATGCAGTATTGCTGGTAGCGGCGCAGGGCCATCTCATCCGATTCTTCCTTGGTCACGCCGCCGTAGTCGCGGGCCACCAGCTCGGCGGTCATGAACATGGCCTCACCGCCGTAGGGGTCCCGGTTGAAGTTGTCCATCATCCAGTTCTCGCTGATCACCTCGCCGCCCGGTCCCAGGGGGTTGGGCCAGACCGTGTGCGGTCCGTTGGAGCAGCGGTCGGTGGTGGCCACCAGCACGTTCTGGTAGGTGCCGGTCTCGATGTTGCACGCGGCGGTGTAGAGGCAGGTGGCGCTGGTGGCGCAGGCCTGGCTGATGGTGGGGCCGCTGATGCGGTCGTTGCCCATCAGCGCGCAGAACCAGGGGTTGGCGTAGAACCAGGCCGGCATGCCGATGGTCATGCCGAACACGCAGCCGTCGAACATGGAGGCCTCGTAGCCCCGCAGTTCGAAGAACTTGCGCACCGTGCGTGCGGCCAGGTCGATGGGGTGCTCGTTCTGGAAGCTCATCTGCCAGCGTGAGAATGGCGAGGACCAGTAGCCCTTGTGGGGGATGAAGGCCTTGCTGAACATATGTCCACTCCTCGTGTGCTTGGGATGTTTTGGCTGTCAGACCGCGGGCGACAGGCCGTCCCGCCGCCCGCAGGCCAGGCCGAGGCCGCGGCCTACTTCTTGGCCGCCTCGGCCCAGTGGCCGTAGCGCTCGCGCAGCACCCGGTGCAGGATCTTGCCGGTGCCGGTGCGAGGCATCTCCTCCTCGCTGATGAAGAACACGTGCTTGGGCCGCTTGTAGCCCGCGATCTTGCCCTTGGTGTATTCGCGGATCTCGGCCGCCAGCTCGTCGCTGGGCTCGTAGCCCTCGTGCAGGATCACCACCGCGGTGACCGCCTCGCCCCACTTCTCGTCCGGGATACCGATCACGGCCACGTCCTTGACCGCGGGGTGGCTGCCCACGCAGTCCTCCACCTCGCTGGGGTAGACGTTCTCCCCGCCGGTGATGATCATGTTCTTCTTGCGGTCCACCAGGTAGTAGTAGCCGTCCTCGTCCTTGTAGGCCATGTCCCCGGCGCTGAAGTAGTCGCCGCGGAAGGCGGCCTTGGTCTCCTCGGGCATCTTCCAATACTCGCTGAACAGGGCCGGACCGCGGGAGTAGAGCTCGCCCACCTCGCCCACGGGCACCTCGTTGCCGTTCTCGTCCAGCAGCTTGATCAGGTCGGTGCCGGGGATCTCGCGGCCGATGGAGCCCAGCTTGTCGAACTGCTCGTGGGGCAACAGCAGGGTGACCAGGCCGGCCTCGGTGGAGCCGTAGGCCTCGTAGAGCTCGCTGTTCTTGAAGTAGTCCATGATGGCCAGCTTCAGGTCGCGCCGGGCCGGGGCCGAGGAGATGAGCAGCTTCTTGACGCAGCTCACGTCGTACTTGTTCTTCACCTCATCGGGCAGGGCCAGCATCATGATGTAGTGGGTGGGCACCAGGGAGGTGAAGGTGATCTTGTACTCGGCCAGGGTCTTGATCATGTGCTCGGGGTCGAAGGAGACCATGTTGTAGACCACCGCGGTGGCGCCCAGGCAGGTGAACACGAAGGAATAGAACACGCTGTTGATGTGGCACATGGGCATGACCAACAGACCCCGGTCGTCGCGGGTGTAGCCCATGGCGGCGATGTTGGTCCAGTATTTGCCCGCCAGCGACTCGTGGGTGCGCACCACGCCCTTGGGCCGGCCGGTGGTCCCGCTGGTGTACATGATGATCCAGATGTCCTCGTCGATCACCTTGACCGGCGGCTCGTCGGTGGAGCCGCTGGCGAACAGGTCCTCCAGGTGGGTGTATCCCTCCGGGGCCTTGGCGTCGCGGTCGTCGCCCTGGCCGAAGAAGAAATACAGATCGTCACCCACGGTCTTCAGCTCCGAGCGCACCGAGTTTACCGCCTCCACGAAGGGCTTCTCCACGATGAAGGCCTTGGCCTCGGAGTTGTCGATGATGTAGGAGAACTCCTGGGGGGTCAGCCGGAACATGATGGGCACCGCGATCAGGCCCGCCTTGGCGCAGGCGCCGTAGAACTCCATCCACTCCAGGCAGTTGTAGGCCAGCATGGCCACGCGGTCGCCCTTCTTCAACCCCCGGTCCAGAAGGGCGTTGGCCAAGGCGTTGCACCGCTGGTTCCACTCCTTGAAGGTGAGCGAACGGTACAGGTCGGCCGCTCCCTCCTTGTCCGCGAACAGCGTGGCGTTGACCCTGAGGATGTCTCCCACCGTGAGCCAGCGATTCATCTCTTTATCCCTCCCTGCAGTCCGAAATGACCGCCCCGGCCCAGAACCAAGGCCAGGCGGCCGGTTGTTCCCCAATGGGCAAGCGCGACTCAGGCGGCCTGGGCCTCCAGCTCGCGCAGAGCCAACAGCGCCGCCCCGTAGGCCCCGTTGAGCTGGGGCCGGGGCGGTACCAAGACCTCACGGCCGAGCTGCTCGGCCAGCATCTCGGCCAGATAGGGATGATGCTCCACCACCCCGCCGGTCATGACCACCGTCTGGGTGAGGGTGTCCATCTCCAGCACCCGTTTCAGCACCGAGCGATACAGGCCCTTGATCAGGGCCTCCACCGGGGTGCCCTGCCGGATGCGGGCCAGCACCTCGGTGGCGGTGAACACGGTGCAGAAGGCGCCCAGGGTGGCCTCCTGCTCGGCCCGGCGGGCCATCTGGTCGAAGCGGTTCAGCTCCAGATCCAGGCGCAGGGCCATCTCCTCCAGAAAAGCCCCGGTGCCGGCGGCGCACTTGCGGTTCATCTTGAACGACACCCGCCGCCCCTGCTCGTCCAGCTTGATCACCTTGCTGTCCTGGCCGCCGATGTCCACCACGGTCATGGCCCGGCGGTAGCGGTGCCAGGCCCCGGCGGCGTGGCAGGCGATCTCGGTGCGGGTGTCGTGGGCGAACTCCACGTTCTTGCGCCCGTAGCCGCAGGAGATCACCCGCGCCACCTCCTCCGCCGGCCGGCCCGCCTGGGCCAGGGCGCGGCGGAAGCCCTCCCGCGCGCTGGCGGCGAAGTCCACCCCGGAGCGCAACACCGCGCTGCCCACCAGCTCGCCCCCCGCCTCCACCAGGGCCACCTTGGTGGCCGCGGCCCCGATGTCTATGCCGCAGGCCAGCGCCTTCACCGGCCCTCCTCCTCGGGATCGCACCCCGCCGCCTCGCCCGCGGGCCCGGCCTCCACACCCACGCCCATCAGGCCGCCTCCAGGATCTGTTCCACGAAGGCCTCCAGGTTGGTCTTGGCCTGTTCGTCGCTGAAGCAGCGCAGGTCACACAGGTCGCCGTCGATCACCACCGTGGGAATGCCTAGCTTCTCGCTCAGGCGCCGCGGCATGGCATAGGAGCTGTTGGAGTTGTTGGGACAGGTCTTGGCGTTGTGGAAGATGATGCCGTTGACCCCGAAGCGCTCCACCCAATCGCTGATGTAGCGCTCCTTGTAGTCCTCGTCCCGCACGATGAACAGCTCCAGGTAGGCCCGGGCCATGGACTCGAAGGGCTCGTCCGGGTCGAAGGCGTCGAATATCCAGGAGTTGCAGTAGGTGGAGGCCACGATGGCGGCCTTCAGCTCGCGCATCAGCTCGCTCAGCATGCGCAGCCGGCCCCACACCGGCATGCCCTCCCAGTACAGCCGCACCCGCTCCCCCGGCACCGCGGCCACCCCCGCGGCGATGCGCTCCTCCAGCTCGGCCAGCAACAGGTCGTAGTAGTCGATGGCCTCCTGCTTGCCCCGTAGCACCACCGCCGGGGCCATGTGGATGGTGTGGTCGAAGAAGGTCATGGGCGCCGGCACCTGGGCCGCGGCCTCCAGCACCTTGCGCCAGCGCACCGTACACTCCTTGGACAGGCGCACCACCTCGCGCAGGCGGTCGATGTCGAACTTGTTGCCGCTGACC
>MTPE01000311.1 GCA_002011835.1 Desulfarculaceae bacterium JdFR-95
GGCCGCCAGCGGGTGCTGGCGGCCTATGCCGAGGCGGTGCGCCGGGGCTATCGGTTCTACTCCTACGGCGACGCCATGCTGATCCTGTGAGCGGTGGGCCGGCTGGGGTTCGAGATAACGGCGGCCGACGGCCGGGCCCGGGTGGGGGTCTTGCACACCCGGCGGGGGCCGGTGGCCACGCCCTGCTTCATGCCCGTAGGCACCCAGGCCTCGGTCAAGGGGTTGTTGCCCCAGGAGGTGGCGGAGCTGGGCGGCGAGATGGTGCTGGCCAACACCTACCACCTGCTGCTGCGGCCGGGGGTGGAGGTGGTGGAGCGCCTGGGCGGGCTGCACCGTTTCATGGCCTGGGACGGCCCCATCCTCACCGACAGCGGGGGCTACCAGGTCTTCAGCCTGGCCGCCCTGCGCCGGGTGGAGGAGGAAGGGGTCAGTTTCCGCTCCCATCTGGACGGCCGGCTGTTGTTCCTTAGCCCGGAGGGGGCGGTGGAGGCCCAACAGCGCCTGGGCAGCGACATCATGATGATGCTGGACGAGTGCCCCCCGGCCGGCGCGGGCCGCGCCTACGTGGAGGCGGCCCTGCAGCGCGACGCCCGCTGGGCCCGCCGCGCCCTGGCCGCACGCGGTGAGGCGGGCGGCGCCCTGATGGGCATAGTGCAGGGTGGGGTGTATCATGACCTGCGGGCGCGCAGCGTGGAGCTGATCTGTGCCCTGCCCTTCGAGGGCTTCGCCCTGGGGGGACTTTCGGTGGGCGAGCCCAAGGAGGTGATGATGGAGGTGATAGACCGGGTGGTGCCGCAACTGCCGCCGGATCGTCCGGTCTATCTCATGGGTGTGGGCGCGCCCGAGGACCTGGTGACCTGCGTGGGCCTGGGGGTGGACCTGTTCGACTGCGTGATGCCCACCCGCATGGCCCGTAACGGCACCCTGCTCACCGGCCGGGGGCGGCTGAACATCCGCAACGCCCGCTTTGCCCACGACCCCCGGCCCATCGAGGAGGGCTGCCGCTGTCCGGCCTGCCGGCGGTTCAGCCGGGCCTACCTGCGCCACCTGTTCCTGGCGCGGGANCTTCTGGCCTACCGGCTGGCCACNCTGCACAATTTGCATTATACCTTGGGTCTGATGTCCGCCCTGCGCCGGGCGGTGGCCCAGGGCGAGTACCAGCGCTTTGCCCGGGAGTTCTTCGCCCGCCGCGAAGAGGCGGCCCGGGAGGAGGCAAAACCCGCTTGAGGAGGAAATCATGCTTGATTGGTTGATGGCGAGCCCGGTGTGGGCCCTGGCCGCGCCCCAGGGCGCCAAGGGCGGTGGTGGCGAGGCCGCGGGAGGCCTGGGTGGTCTGTTGGCCGGGCCCCTGCCCATGCTGATCCTGATGTTTGTGATCTTCTACTTCCTGTTGATCCGCCCCCAGCAGAAGAAGGCCAAGCAGCACCGCGAGATGCTGGCCAACCTGCGCAAAGGCGACCAGGTGGTGACCGCCGGCGGCATCATCGGACGCATCACCGGTCTGCAGGACCAGATCGTGATCCTGGAGATCGCCCCCCAGGTGCGGGTCAAGGTGAGCCGCGGCTCCATCACCGGCGTGACCAGCGGCGCCGGTGCCCCGGCCCAGGACAGCGGGGGCAAGAAAAAGTAGCGCCCCTCTGGGGAGAGTTGTGGTAAAAGGCCGTGGGGCAGGCCGCGGGAGGGCCTGCCGTCCACAGGCTTGTGTGCCATCGCCAAGGAGTGCGTCTTGACTCGGAACCTGCAACTGCGTGCCGCCGTGGTGGCGGCGGTGGTACTGCTGGCCCTGATCTATCTGGTGCCCACCATCAGCGGCAAGGTGCCGGCCTGGTGGGCCAGCTTCCTGCCCACCGACAAGATCCGCCTGGGCCTGGACCTGCAGGGCGGAATGCATCTCATCCTGGAGGTGGAGGTGGACAAGGCCGTAGCCTCGGCCGTGGAACGGGCCAGCCAGGAGATGCGGCGCAAGATGGCCGAGGAGAAGATCCGCGCCACCCGGCCCGAAGCCGGCCCCGGCCACACCATCAAAGTGACCCTGCTGGCGGCCAGCGACCGGGCCAAGTTCGACGACCTGGTGGCCCGGAGCTTCCCGGACTACGAGATCACCTCGCGCCAGACCGACGCCGAAGGCCGCGAGACCGTCACCCTCACCCTCACCCCCCAGGCGGTCAAGCACATCGAGGAGCAGGCCGCGGCCCAGGCCCTGGAGACCATCCGCAACCGGGTGGACCAGTTCGGGGTGAGCGAGCCGGAGATCATGCCCCAGGAGGGCGGCCGCATCCTGGTGCAGCTGCCGGGCATCAAGGACCCCCAGCGCGCCATCGCCCTCATCGGCAAGACCGCGCAGCTGGAGTTCAAGCTGGTGGACGACAGCGTGGACCCCCGCCGGGTGACCAAGGCCACCGTGCCCCCGGGCAGTGAGCTGACCTACCTCTACCGCCGCGACCGCACCACCGGACGGGTCTACAAGGAGCCCATCGTGGTGCGCAAGCGTACGGTGATGACCGGCGAGACCATCACCGACGCCCGGGTGCAGATCGACAGCCAGTACAACGAGCCCTACGTCTCGGTCTCCTTCGACGCCCGCGGCACCCGCCAGTTCGCCGACATCACCACCCGCAACGTGAAGAAGCGCCTGGCCATCATCCTGGACGGCAAGGTGCAGTCCGCACCGGTGATCCAGGAGCCCATCACCCGCGGCGAGGCCCGCATCACCGGTGACTTCACCATGGAGGAGGCCCGCGACCTGGCCGTGGTGCTGCGCTCCGGCGCCCTGCCCGCACCGGTGAAGATCCTGGAGGAACGCACCGTGGGACCCAGCCTGGGCCAGGACTCCATCAACCAAGGACTCACCTCCATGGTGGTGGGCTTCGTGCTGGTGGTGCTGTTCATCCTGGTGTACTACAAGTGGTCCGGCCTGGTGGCCGACCTGGCCCTGCTGCTCAACCTGATCCTGATCTGCGGGGCCCTGGCCGCCTTCCAGGCCACCCTCACCCTGCCGGGCATCGCGGGCATCATCCTGACCATCGGCATGGCCGTGGACGCCAACGTGCTCATCTTCGAGCGCATCCGCGAGGAGCTGCGCCTGGGCAAGACCCCGGCCGCGGCGGTGGACGCGGGCTACGGCAAGGCCACCCTCACCATCCTGGACGCCAACATCACNACCCTGATNGCGGCCCTGGTGTTGTTCCAGTTCGGCACCGGGCCCATCCGGGGCTTTGCCGTGACCCTGTCCATCGGCATCGCCAGCTCCATGTTCACCGCCATCTTCTTCACCCGGCTGATCTTCGACCTGGGCCTCGCCCGCCTGGGGGTGCGCAGGCTGTCCATCTAGGGCCTGGGACGAGAAGGCGGCCGAAACGCGACGTGCAGCCATGGAATTCATACGACCGGACATAAACCTGGACTTCGTGGGCAAGCGCCGGCTGGCTTTCATCGTCTCCAGCCTGCTGGTGTTGATGACCGTGGTGAGCCTCTTCCTCCACGGCGGTCCCAACTATGGCATCGACTTCGCCGGCGGCATCCTCATCCAGGTGCGCTTCGACAAGCCCACCGACGCCGCCGCCATCAAGGAGGCCCTGGCGCCCATCGGCATGGGCGACAGCCTGGTGCAGCACTTCGGCCGCGAGGGCAACGAGTTCCTCATCCGGGCCGAGAAGCAGGGGCTCAAGCTGGAGGGTCTGGCCGACAAGGTGCGCAAGGTCCTCAAGGACCGCTATGGTGAGGGCTTTGAGGTGCGCCGAGTGGAGATGGTGGGGCCCAAGGTGGGCCGCGATCTGCGGCGCAAGGCCCTTCTGGCCATCTTCTACGCCATCCTGCTCATCGCGGTGTACATCTCCGGCCGCTTCGAGGCCAAGTGGGGCCTGGCCGCGGTGATGGCCGGCGTGCTGGTGGGGGCCACGCTGTTGGTGCAGACCGTCTTCTCCGGCGGCATCGTGCCCCTGATCATCACCGCCCTGGTGGTGACGGTGGGGGCCTGCTGGCTGCTGCGCCTGCGCTACGCCCTGGGGGCCATCGTGGCCCTGATCCACGACGTCACCATCACCGTGGGCGTCTTCAGCCTCCTGGACAAGGAGTTCACCCTGGCCATCGTGGCCGCCCTGCTCACCATCATCGGCTACTCCCTCAACGACACCATCGTGGTCTACGACCGNGTGCGCGAGAACCTGCGGCGAGGAGGCAAACAAGACCTGGGTGAGGTGATCAACCGCTCCGTGAACCAGACCCTGTCGCGCACCCTGCTAACCTCGGGCACCACCCTGATCGTGATCCTGGCCCTCTACATCCTGGGCGGCGGGGTGATCGAGGACTTCGCCCTGGCCCTGTTGGTGGGTGTGGTGGTGGGCACCTACTCCTCCATCTACGTGGCCAGCTCCCTGCTCATGGTCCTGCCCGAGGGCGCACCGGCCCTGGCCCTGGGCCGCAAGGCACCCGCCCGGCCTGCACCGGCCGCCCCCAAGCCAGCCCCCGCACCCTCTCCCGCCCGGGCCCCTGCGGCTCCGCCGGCCAAGTCCAGCGCTCGGCGCAAGCGCAACAAGAAGAAGAAATCGCGGCGCAAGCGCAGATAGCAGCTTGGTTGCGGCCGCGCCCTGCCC
>MTPE01000312.1 GCA_002011835.1 Desulfarculaceae bacterium JdFR-95
CCTCGGCAAAGTCCCCCGCCGTGACCACCCGCCCTCCCCGGGCGGCCACCTTCTCCTCCACCTTGCGCCGCACCAGGGAGCGCACGAAGAAGGGCACCTTGCGCAAGGCGGCTTCTGCTTCGGGTTCCCATGGGAGGTGAGTCATTTTCTTCCGAGGGCTCGCGTGGATAACAGAAACAAGAATTTTAGTACATGTTTACCTGTTTTTCGCGAGATGTCAATCCCTATGCTGGAGGGTCAGTATTCCTTGGGGCGTCGCCGGACCGAGAAGGGCACGTCGAACACCGCCTGGAGGGCTTCCAAGGCAGCCTGGCGGCAGGAGGCCTCCACCACGGCCGAGAGGCTGGAGATACTGGTGGCCACGGCCAGGGGTTGGATACCGGCCTGGGCCAGGGCGGAGAACATCAGGCCGGGGACACGGGGCTTTTCGCGCAGGTGGGGGCCGAAGACGCTGATCACGGCCACCTCACGATGGAAGGATACCCCGTGGGCAGGCAGGAGGGAGCGAGTCTCTTCCAGAAGGGACAAGGCACGGTCCAGGTCGTTTTGGTCCACCACCAGGGTGATGTACGAGGCGTGGTCTCCGTCGCGGCTCTCGGCCATGAGCTCGATGTTGACCCCAGCCTCGCCCAGGGCGGCCAGCAGGGCCCCCACGCCCTGGGGGCTGGGGGGGACGGCCCGGATGGTGAGCAGGGCCCGGCCCTCGCTTTCCATGATGCCGCCGATCTTTACTTTATCCATAGCTGTACCCAGGGCTATATCCAGGTGGGGTGTCNGCTGAAGATTCCCCGACACAGAATGGGGGATAACGACCGCGGGGTCAAGGGCAAAGCTGTGGTCGGGCAAGCGCCTTGACAGCGAAACCACGCGCCGGGGAAAATGGGAATACCAGAGTAGGGTTTATCGGGCGCTTGCTATTGGGGTACGAGCGGGCAGGAGGAAGGCCATGGCCAAAAGGATTCTGATCATCGACGACGATCCCGATCTGGTGGAGGCGGTGAGCCTGCTTCTGGAAGGCGAGGGGATGCAGCCGCTGGCGGCCTACGGGGGGCTGGAGGGATTGGAGAAGGCCCGCAGCGAGAAGCCCGACCTGATCGTGCTGGACATAATGATGCCGGACAAGGACGGCTATGAGGTGGCCAAGGAGCTGGCCGCCGACNCGGAGCTGTCTCAGATTCCGGTGATCATGCTCACCGCGGTCACCCAGCACGTGGGTGACACTTCCTATTCCCACGACTCGGGCAAGGCCCTGGAGGCGGACGACTTCTTCGAGAAACCGGTCAAGCCGGAGGAGCTGGTGTCGCGCATCCTCCAGTTGGTGGGCTGAGCCGCCCCTGGGCGGACGCTCTGGCCGACGCGGAGGCGGAGCTGGCAGGAGGAGCTACGCGGGCAGAGGGGTGGGGACGGGGGAAGGGAGGCGGCCGGTGGAGGGGAAGGGGNTACTGTCGCAGGAACAAGGCTTGTGCCCCACTGCCGCGCCCAGGCCACGTTGCAACCTTGCCCGGAGGGGCTTTCCTNTCTTCGGGTAGGTTCGTCGCTTCTGCTTCCCCTGCCTCGCAGGGGAGAGCTTGTTCTTGGTCGGCTAGGCCCGCACCCCCCGTCGCCTCCGTTTTCCCTGCCTCTCACGGGGTGGCGGTGATCTTTTCCATATAGCTCTTTATTTTGTCCCGCCGTTGGTCCAGTTGTTCGCGGCAGGCGGCCAGGGTGCTTTGGTCCAGGCCCAGCAGTTCGCTGGCCTGGACACGCAGTTCGGGGGGAGAGGGGTCGCCGGAGTAACCCATGTCCAGGTCGCGGGCCAGGTAGTCGGCCACGTGGACTACCGCCACCATCTCAGGGTAGGTCAGGTGTCGGTTGGGTGCGTGGTGCCGGCCGATCACCTCCACCAGCAGGGGGGGCAGCTCCCAGTGTTGGGCCAGGGCTTGGCCCACCTCTTGGTGGCTGATGCCCAGCTCCTCTTCGGCAGCGCGATAGGCCAGGCCCCGTTCCCGCACGTAGTGGTCGAGGCGCCGCACCTCAGAGGGTGCGAACGCGGCCAGGATCACCTTGCCGATGTCGTGCAGCAGTCCGGCGGTGAAGGCCTGGCTTGTCTCCCCTTTGCGCACGGCCGCAGCCACGAGCTGGGCGCCTTCGCTCACCGACAAGGCGTGCAGCCAAAGACCCTCGGCCAAAGCTACGTCCTGGAAGGTGGCCGGGTGCAGAAAGCCCATGAGACTCAGACTGAGGCAGATGTTGCGCACTTCGTCGAAGCCAATGGCCACCACTGCCCGCCGCACCGTGGTGATCTGATGGCGGAACCCATAGTAGGCCGAATTGGCCACGGCCAGGATCTTGGTGGTCAGAGCCTGGTCGTTACGCACGATCATCTCCAGCTCGCTGGCCGAGGAACGGGGATCGTCCAGCGTCTGGATGATCTGCGCCATAATGGTGGGCAGGGTAGGGATGGTGCGTATCTTGCGGATGAAATCTTTCCTCATGAGAAGAACCCTACCCGGCAGGCACGGAGGTTACTCTACCTGTAAATTATTGAGGGGCAGGAAATCCATGTCAAGAACAGTTGTGCCTTGACAGGAAAAAACGCCGGTGACCCACATCGTGGACCTGATTTCAAGAGGAGGATTTCGGTTTCTCACCTCGGCCTGTGGGTATATCCCTGGCCGCGCTATGATGGTTAACTAAGAATGGTTTCACATTATTGGCTTGACCTTTTTGATCGGCTATGACATTTTCATTGAGGGGAGATGGGGTCAGCTGGAAGGAGAGAAAGTGCACCGCCAGTGTATATGACCAGCCGAAACCCACGAGATGAGTAACCACAAGTCTGGTGATAATCCTGCAAGGATTTATTCTGGCTGAGGGAGTTTCCAGGCCGAGGACACCGGATGCCTCCACCGGAAAAGGCCTTTGACCGCCGGGTGGCCAAGCTGGGCAAGCCTCTGACGCCTCTTGGTGAGCCCGGCCAGAGCTGGCAGGAGATGGAAGACCGCTATCGTGCGATCTGCCATCTCTCCGAGGCACCGGTGTTCATCTGGGCCTTGGATTCCCAAGGGTTGCCCTCACGTCTGTTGGAGGCCAACCAGGCTGCGTGCCGTCTGTTGGGCTACTCCCTCTCCGATTTGTTGGCCTTGCCCTTTGCCGAGCTGGTGGTCTCTCCCCCATGTGGACCGGAGCTGGCCCGTCTGGTGGCCAGCGGCGGGCAGGATGCCTTCCCCATTGTCTTCAGGGCGGCCGACGGTTCGCACCTGGACCGGAGTCTTCGGTTCCAAGTATTGGGTACGGGCAAGGTGCGCACCCTGCTGGGTGTGCTCAGCCAGCCGCCCACCGATCCCCTGCAGATGGCCCTGGCCGTGCTGGAGAGCGCCCTGGAGGGCGTGGCGGTGCTGGACCGCCAGGGGCGTGTCAAGACCGTCAACCCCACCTTCTCCTTCATCACCGGCTACGCCCCCGAGGAGCTCAAGGGCCGCAACCCCGAGTTCCTCTATGCCGTGGGGCGCAACGGGCCGGAGTTCTACCCCCGGCTGTGGCAGAGGCTCACCCGGGAAGGACGCTGGAACGGCGAGGTCTGGAGCCGGCGCAAGAACGGAGAGATATATCCCCAATGGCTCACCATCACCGTGGTGCAGGACCCGACCCTGGAGGGCCCCCGCTACGTGATGCTGATGCAGGACCTCTCCGAGGCCAAGCGCAACCAGGAGCGGCTGCAGTTCCTCTCCCAATACGACGTGCTCACCGGCCTGCCCAATCGGGCGCTGTTGCGCGACCGTCTCTCCCAGGCCCTGGCCCGCGCGCAACGCAACGGCCAGGCCGTGGCCCTGATGTGTCTGGACGTGGACAATTTCAAGACCATCAACGACTCCCTGGGTCATGCCGTGGGCGACCAGATCCTGCAGGCCATGGCCCAGCGCCTGGAGGGCTGTCTACGCCAGGAGGACACCGTGGCCCGTCCCGGAGGCGACGAGTTCGCCCTGGTACTGGGGGACGTGCAGGACGTGGACAAGGCCCTCATGGTGGCCCAGAGGGTGCAGTCGGTGTTGGCCGATCCCTTCCTGGTGGAGGACCACGAGCTGTACCTGAGCGCCTGCATCGGCGTGTGTTTGTTCCCGGCCGACGGCAGCGACGTGGACACCTTGCTCCGCAACGCCGAGACTGCCATGTACCGGGCCAAGGAGGCCGGCCGCGGCAGCATCCGCCTGTTCACCCAGGCCATGAACACCCGCGTCACCCGCCGCCTCACCATGGAGAACCTGCTGCGCAAGGCCTTGCAGCGCGGTGAGTTCGAGGTCTATTACCAGCCCAAGGTGGAGATCGACAGCGGCGACATCGTGGGCTGTGAGGCGCTGGTGCGCTGGCGGCGCCCAGAGGTGGGCCTGGTCGCCCCGGACGAGTTCATCCCCCTGGCCGAGGAGACCGGACTCATCGTGCCTCTGGGGGAATGGGTGCTCCTGCGGGCCCTGGCCGCGCTGAAGTCCTGGCACCAGGCCGGCTTCCCCCACCTGAGCGTCTCGGTCAATTTCTCCGCCCGCCAGCTTCTGTGGCAGCACGACGTGGTACCCATGGTGGATAGCGCCCTGGCCGCCACCGGCTTGCCGCCCC
>MTPE01000260.1 GCA_002011835.1 Desulfarculaceae bacterium JdFR-95
CGAGCGCAAACAGGCCGAGGAGGCCCTGCGCGCCAGCGAGGAACGCTATCGCACCCTGGTGGAGAACCTGCCCTACGGTCTGTTCATCGTCGAGCTTCCCTCCAGCCGGCTGTTGTTCGTCAATCCGGTGTTGGCCCGCATGTTCGGATACCCGGAGGATGCCGATCCCCAGCAGTACACCATCAAGGACATGGTGGCGCCGGAGGAACACCAGATCCTGGCCCAACGCCTGGCGCGGCGTCTGGCCGGGGATCCCTCCATCCCGCCGGAGTGGGTCTATACCGGGGTGCGGGCCGANGGCAGCCGCTTCCGCTGCAAGGCCTCGGTGGCGGCGATCACCTACCAGGGCCGCACCGCCCTGCAGGGTTTCGTGCGCGACGTCACCGAGGAGGAGATGCTGCAACGCCAGTTGCAGCAGTCGCAGAAGATGGAGGCCGTGGGCACGCTGGCAGGCGGTGTGGCCCACGAATTCAACAACATCCTCATGGCCATCCGGGGATATGCCCAGTTGTTGGCTCGCGAGCAGGGCCTGTCCCAGGCGGGCCGGGAATATATCGCCAAGATCGAGGCCAGCACCCAGCGTGCCGCCACCTTGACCGGCAAGATGCTCACCTTTGCCCGACGGGGTGAGGAGCGGCGCGAGCCGCTGGAGATCGGCCCCCTCCTGGAGGAGGTGGTGGACATGCTGCGCCAGACCCTGCCACCCAACATCGACCTGGAGTTGCAGGTCAGCCCCGGCCTCCCCTTGGTGACCGCCGACCGCAACCAGATGGAGCAGGTACTACTCAACTTGGCGGTGAACGCCCGCGACGCCATGCCCCAGGGGGGCCTGCTCTCCTTCCGGGCGCGACAGGTGGAGTTGGACCACGCCTTCTGCCATACCCACCCCTGGGCCGAGCCCGGGGTGTGGCTGGAGCTGGAGGTGGCCGACACCGGGGAAGGCATGACCCCCGAGGTGCGCGAGCGTATCTTCGAGCCCTTCTTCACCACCAAGGAGCCGGGAGTGGGCACCGGCCTGGGGCTGGCCGTGGCCTATTCTCTCATCACCAGCCATGGCGGCGGCATCCTGGTACACAGTCGCCCCGGCCAGGGCACCCGTTTCCGCATCTACCTGCCTGTCAGCCAACACAGCCCGATGCCAGCCGCCACCCCGCGTCCGCACCAGGCCCCACCCCGCGGCAAGGGCCAGTCGGTGCTGGTGGTGGACGACGAGGCCGCGGTACGCGAGATATGCCGCCAAGCCCTGAGCATGCACGGCTACAACGTCAGCGAGGCGGCCGAGGGACGCATGGCCCTGGAGCTGTATCGCTGGGCCATGCAACAGGGCCGCCCCTACGACCTGGTCATCCTGGACCTGGCCATGCCGGTGATGGACGGCCGCCAGTGCCTGCAGGAGCTCCTCAAACTGGACCCCAACCTGCGGGTGATCATCGCCACGGGCCATGGATACGACGACCGGAAAATGGACGACCTCATCCGGCGCGCCGCCGGGGTCCTCTCCAAGCCTTTTGACCTGCAGAGCCTGCTCACCGAAGTGGCGCGCGTACTGCGGCGGTGAACGATCCCTGGACACGCGGTCCGGGCGGGCGTGGCCGGCTGCGGCCGGGCGATACACCGGTATGGGGGTGAAGGGAAAACCGCGGCAGGGAAGCGGCTTGACTCCGCCCCCCCCACAGACCCCATAATACACATGGGTTGAGTCTGATTTGCGCCAATATTCACATGCGGTCAGGGGGCTGATCCACACGCCCTCCACGCTTGGTGTTGGGGTTCCGTCTCGGGTTGCCGACCGCCACGGGTAGAGAGACGAGTTTCAGGGCGTCGAAGCGAGGCATGGTCCTCCGAGCGAGGNTGGCGGCAACTCTCGGTTCACGAAGCTGATCTCATGGCTGACCGTGACATGTTCGCTGCGAAGGCCCCTTGCGCGGGTGGCGACAGACACCCAGGGCGCAAGGCGGCATGCCTGTGGTGTAGCAGCGTCCTTCCTCCGGGGCCGAGACGAGATACCACCGCGAATACTCTGTCCTCCCGAACAGACTCCGTGCAGCGGGTCGCGGGAGGATTTTTGCTGCAGGAGGCTTGTGAGCCGCGGGCGGCAGGCAGGGGGTTGCACAGAGGCGCCCGCACGCGACCGTATTGATGCAGGCAACCAACTTCCCGGGAGTGACCCATGGGTTTCAAGGACAAGCTGGCGGCGGGAGAGTTCGTGGTCCTGGTGGAGCTGGAGCCGCCCAAAGGGGTGGAGGTGGGCCCGCTGTTGGAGCACGCCGCCCGCATCAAGGGCAAGGTGGACGCAGTGGTGGTGCCGGAGATGGCCAACGCGGTGATGAAGATGAGCTCCCTGGGCGGGTGCGTGCTCTTGCAGCAGCGCGGTTTCGAGACCATCCTCCAGGTCTGTTGCCGCGACCGTAACCGCCTGGCCCTGCAGGCCGACCTGCTGGCCGCCTGGGCCTTGGGCATCCAGACCGTGGTGGCGGTGGAGGGCGAGAACCCCTCCTATGGCGACCACCACAAGGCGCGGCCGGTCTACGACCTGGAGCTGCTGGAGCTGCTGGAGGTGATCGCCCGCCTGGGCCAGGGGCGCGACATGGCCGGCATCGAGCTGGAGGGCGCCCCGGCCTTCACCGTGGGTTCCACGGTCAGCCCCGCGGCCATCGGCACCGTGAACCAAGAGGTGGAGCAGATGCGCCAAAAGGCCGCCGCCGGCGCCAGCTTCTTCCTCACGCCTCCGGTATACGACCTGGATTCCTTCGCCGGATTCCTCAAGCAACTGGAGCCCGACGAGCGCCGGCGCATCATCCCCAACGTGCTGTTGCTCAAGTCGGTGGGTATGGCCCGCGCCATCGACCGCCACCTCAAACACGTGCACATGCCCCCCAGCCTGATCGACCGCCTGAAGAAAGCCCCCGACCGCGTCCGGGAGTGTATCGCCATCGCCCGCGAGCTGATCGCCCGGATCAAGGGGGCCGGCTTCGCCGGGGTGATGGTCTCCCCTCTGGGCTGGGAGGACAAGCTGCCCCAGGTGTTGGAAGGGGCGGTGTAGGGGGAGCAACAAACACATACTGAATAATATTTATTGACCTGCTAGGAAAATTTGGTAAGACCAAAAGCACCAAGGATACAAAGAGGCCCTGGACAAGGAGACAGTCAATGGCCGACAAACCGCTTGGTTCGGTGCTAGTGGTGGGCGGCGGCATCGCCGGCATGCAGAGTGCGTTGGACCTGGCCAACAGCGGCTACTATGTCTATCTGGTGGAGTCGTCTTCGGCCATCGGCGGCAAGATGGCCCAGATAGACAAGACCTTCCCCACCAACGACTGCGCGATGTGAATCATCTCGCCCAAACTGGTCGAGGTCGGCCGGCATCTGAACATAGAGTTGATCACGGGTGGTGAGCTGGAGGCCCTGGAGGGCGAGCCGGGAGATTTCACCGCCCGCGTGCGCCAGGCTCCCCGCTACGTGGACCTGGAGAAGTGTACCTCCTGCGGGGAGTGCGCCAAGGTCTGCCCCATCGAGTTGGCGGACGAATACAACGCGGGGCTGGGCAAGCGCAAGGCGGCCTACAAGCGCTATGCCCAGGCCATCCCCGGGGCCTACGCCATCAGCAAGGAGGGCAAGAGTCCCTGCAAGGTGGCCTGTCCCGCGGGGATCGCGGTGCAGGGCTACGTGAACCTGGTGGCGGCGGGCCGCTACCGCGAGGCCCTAGAGGTGATCCGGCGTGACAACCCCCTGCCGGTGGTGTGCGGCCGGGTGTGCACCCATCCCTGTGAGGGCGCCTGTGCCCGCGGCCGGGTGGACGAGCCCATCGCCATCCGCGATNTGAAGCGGTTCCTCACCGACTGGGAGGCGGCCAACAACGCCTTCACCCCGCCGGAAAAGAAGCCGCCCCGGGAGGAGAAGGTGGCCATCATCGGCTCCGGGCCGGCCGGGCTCACCGCGGCCTGGTACTTGGCCCTGGAGGGCTTCCCGGTCACCATCTTCGAGGCCGCGCCGGTGGCGGGGGGCATGCTGCGTCTGGGCATCCCCGACTACCGCCTGCCTCCTGAGGTGCTGGACTACGAAATCGAGTGCATCAAGAGCGTGGGGGTGGAGATCCGCCTCAACACCGCCTTCGGCAAGGACGTCACCCTGCCCATGCTGGAGGAGCAGGGCTATCGCGCCGTGTTCCTGGGGGTGGGCGCCCACCGCTGTCTGAGCCTGGGGGTGCCGGGCGAGGAGGCCCAGGGCGTGCAGCCCGGCGTGGACTTCCTGCGCGCCGCGGCCCTGGGTCAGGCCCAGAGCCCGGGACGGCGCGTGGTGGTGGTGGGCGGCGGCAACGTGGCCATCGACAGCGCCCGCACCGCCCTGCGCCTGGGCGCGGAGGAGGTGACCATCCTCTACCGCCGTACCCGGGCGGAGATGCCGGCCTACGAGGACGAGATCGAAGAAGCCCTGGAGGAAGGGATCAAGATCGAGTACCTGGTGGCGCCGGTGCGTTTCATCGCCGACAAGTCGGGCCGGCTCACCGGCGTGGAGGTGATCCGCATGGAGCTGGGCGAGCCGGACGCCTCGGGCCGGCGCCGG
>MTPE01000259.1 GCA_002011835.1 Desulfarculaceae bacterium JdFR-95
CGTCCAGACCCTGCAGGCGCCGGCCCACCTCGGACTCCATCAGCCCGAAGACCCGCACCTCCCGCATGGCCACCGCCCGCCGCCGACCCATGCGCGCCAGAAGCTCCGGCACCACCCGCTGGTCCGTGAGCTGGCGCATCTCCGCCGGCACCCCGGGCAGGAAATACACCGGCGGTCCACCCGGCCGCTCCAGGCGGAACCCCGCACAGGTGTCCGAAAGCACCTCCGCACCCTCGGGCAGCCAGGCCAGTTTGCGCATGCCGCGGGCCATGGGCTCGCCCCGGGCGGCGAAGTAGTCCCGCAGGTTCTTGACCATGCGCTGGCTCTCGGCCAGGGGCAGGCCGAACACCTCCGCCGCCATGGCCGCGGTGATGTCGTCGTCGGTCACCCCCAGGCCGCCGCTCACCACCACGAAGTCCGAACGCCCCAGGGCACGGGAGAGGGCGTCCTTGATGGCCCGGGGCTGGTCACCCACCAGGGTGATGGCCCCGATCTCGATGCCCAGGGGCCACAACCGGGCCGCCAGGTAAGAGGCGTTGCGGTCGGCCACCCGCCCGCTCATCAACTCGTCGCCGATGCAGATGATCTCTCCCCGCATCCCTGCCCCTGCACCGTGTCTCCCGCCTGCCGCCGCCGGCGGGCCAGGGCCATTATACCTTAGTACCTACGGGCGCTTGGCCGTTTGAAGCTAGCAGCCCGCCCCTCGCCTTGTCAACCAGGGCCCCCCTTGACCCCACGCCCCCCGCCGGCTATGGTCTTGCCCCGGGAGCCACAAACCCCGCCCCGAAGGAGTGCGCCATGCGCTGGTGTGACCTGAGTTGCCCCGAAGCCGCTTTTCCCCAACAAGAGGCCCTCGACGGCGCGGGTTCCTGCCGCACCTTCGCCGCCCTCTACTGCCGGCGCCTGGGACGCCTGGTGGCCAAGAACGGCCCCTGTGCCGCCCAGGCCGAAGAAGGGCCCCCTGGGGAATCCACTCCCACCCGGAACCAGCCGCGAGGGTCGGGCTAGTCCTCTTCTTCGCTCTCGGAGGAAGGAGCCGGAACCACGGGCGCGCCGATCTTGAAGAAACTCACCCCTTCCTCGCGCAACATCTTTTCCTCCTCAGGGGTGGACACGCCCCGGATGTTGCGCGCCTCGGCAACACCATAGTGGATCTTCAAGGCTTCCTTGGCGAACTGCGGCCCCACGTCCTCGAAGTTCTCCTCCAGGTAGCGCCGCAGGGCCTGGCCCAACACCCGGGCGGCCAATTCGTGGTCCGGCACCTGGTCGGCGGAGGGGCGGGAGCCGCGGCCGTGTTTGGCGATGGCAAAGGGGGAAGGCACGCGCCGCACCGACTCGTCACCACACACCGGACAAGTGACCAGGCGGCGCTCTAGTTGGGACTCGAAGTCCTCCCGGCTGTCGAACCAGCCCTCGAAGGTGTGTCCCCGGCTGCAGGCCAAATCGAAAACGATCATGCCCGCCCTCCTGCCCCCTATATATCACAAGCTTTTGTGCTCTTCCAAACCTCCACCCTTGGCAAGCCGGCCCGCGGGGGTACAATGGGAAGCATGACCCCCCGCCTGCACCAGACCCTGGAGATACTCCAGCAGGCCCTGGCCGGCCGTCCTCCCCGCCGCCTGGAGGCGCCCCGGTCGCGCCCCGCCGCAGTGCTGCTGCCCCTGTGGGACCCGGATCCGAACAGCCCCCAAGGCGTGCAGGTGGTCTTCACCAAGCGCACCAACCACCTGCCACACCACCCCGGCCAGGTGTCCTTCCCCGGCGGCGCCGCCGACCCCCAAGACCCCGACCTGGAGACCACCGCCCTGCGCGAGACCTGCGAAGAGATCGGGGTCTGCGCCGACGACGCCCGCCTGGTGGCCCGGCTGGATCAGGTGGTCACGGTCACCGACTTCCTCATCACCCCCTTCGTGGGTGCCCTCGCCCCCCAGGTCCGCTTCCAACCCAACCCCGTGGAGGTGGAGCGCATCATCACCGTGCCCCTGGTCAAGCTGCTCGACCCCGACCAGTGGCGTCCCACCGAGGTGTACTGGCAGGGCATCGCCTTCCAGCAGCAGGCCCTGGCCCACGACGGAGAGCTGATCTGGGGCGCCACCGCCCGTATCCTGCTCAACCTGCGCCGCCGCCTGGGAGACTACGTCGCCCAGGTGGCCGCCGCGGCCCAAAAGGGGGTGGACACCGTCTCACGGCTGGGGTAGATATAGGCCCGTCGGGACGTGGCTCAGGCTGGTAGAGCACTGCGTTCGGGACGCAGGGGTCGCTGGTTCAAATCCAGTCGTCCCGACCATCGTAAGAGCACTGAGGGCGGCCGCNGANAGGGCGGTCGCCTTGTTTGTGGGGGCGGGCCGAAAGCGGGCTCAGCGCCGGAACATCAGGCCGCTCCAACCGCCCATGTCCTCCCGTCGCTGGCAGTCCAGCCCGCTGACCTCGGCCCAGCCCCGCACCTGGGGCACCATCTCCACCCGGAAGCCGCTCACCACCAGGTATGCACCGGGGGCCATCACCCCCACCAGGTGGTTCCAGGCCTCGCGCAGGATGGGGCCGGGCAGGTTGGCCGCCACCAGGGCGAAGCTCCCCCGCAGTACGCGGTGGATGCCCTGCACCGGGTGGACCAGGGGGCCGGCCAAAGGGTTGAGGGCCTGGTTGCGGCGCAGGGCGCGCATGGCCGCCGGGGCGGGGTCCAGGGCCACCACCGGCCGGCCGCAGGCCAAGGCCAGGCCCAGGGCCAGGATGCCGGTGCCGGTGCCCACGTCGGCCAGCCACGGGGCGGGAGGCAGATCGGTGCGCGCGGCCTGCCAGCACAGGGTCAGGTTGAGCAGGGTGCTGGGGTGGTCTCCGGCGCCGAAGGCGGTGAGGGCCTCGATCACCAGGCGCCGGGAGGTGGCGGGCAGTCCGGTCCAGGCCGGGGCCAGCTCCAGGTCCGGGGCGATGGTTCGTACCGCTTGGCGTCGCTCCAGTTCGTAGGGGCCTGTGGCTTGCACCAGACGGGTGTGGAAGGAGGCTTGGGGCCACTGCTGCTGGAGACGGGTCAACACGGCGGGAGTCTTGTGTTCTTCGCGCCACAAGGCCCATACGCGGCGTCCCTGGCGCCAGGCGCGTACCGCGCCGGCGGCCAGCATGGCGCGGGCCAGGCGGCGGGCCTGGGAGGGGCGGAGGGTGGTGGCGTTCACCTCGCGCCAGGGAGCGGTGCCAAAGGCATCGGGGGGCACGGTGGTTCTCCGGGTAGTTCCATAGATTTTTTGGGTCGCGGGTCTTGCCATTCCGGTCCCTGGTTGCCATATTTATTTATACGCATCACAGAGGGACAGACAAATCGGGAAAGGAAGTAGGCGTCATGATCGAGGTGACCGAGAGCGCCAGCAAGGCCATAAAGGCCTTCATGAAGGAGCGGGGGTTGGACAGCGCCCTGCGAGTGTATCTGCAGAGCGGTGGGTGAGGCGGCCCCAGCCTGCGCTTGGTTCTGGACGAACCAAAAGAGAACGACGACCGCTTCGAGGTGGACGGGCTCACCTACTTGATCGACAAGGACCTGCATCGTCAGAGCGGGGACGTGAAGGTAGATTTCATCGACAACGGCTGGCAGCAGGGCTTCACTCTGACCTCCACCAATCCCATCGGCGGCGGCGCCACCTGTGGCAGCTCCTGTAGCTGCTGATCCCGATCCGGCTTTAGCATAATAGCGGGCGGACTCCCTAGGTCAGGGGGTCCGCCTTTGGTGTATGCCAGGGGTGAGGAGGATGGGTTGGGAGGCGGGAGCGCATGGCGGAGCAGATGGCTCCAGCGGGAGCGCGTGGCGGAGCACCTGTCTGACGAGGTTCCCCGACCCGTTATGGTTGCCGGAGCCTCCGGCCGAGGTAGGGACGGAGCAAATGGCCGCAACGGGAGCGCGCGGCGGCGCGCCTGTCTGACGAGGCCCCCCGACCCGCTACGGCAGCCGGAGCCTCCGGCCGAGGTGGGCGAGTTCCTGGGCCAGGGGGGAGTCCGAGGCGGCCAGGGCGTCGGCGATGGCCTCCAGGCAGGCGTTCACCACCGCGGTCAGGGGTCGGCTGCGTTGCAGTTGGGCCTGGAGGGTGGCCAGGTCTGCGGCCAGGTCGCGGGCGGTGGGTTCAGGCAGGCCCAGTCCGTCGGCGGCGGCCACGGCCTGGAGCCAGGCGGCCAGGTCCAGCTCCTCTTCCGGGGAGGCGGTGTCCAGCAGTTGTCGGCCCGCGGGGGTGAGGCGCACCTTGCCCGACAGGCTGACCATCTCCAGCAGGCCCTCGGCCATGAGTGCGGTGGCTAGGCTCTCGGTGTCGCTGCGCTCCAGGCCCAGGTCTTGGCCGGCCTGCCACATGTCGGCGCTGTCGCCTGCGGCGGCGATGGCCTGGAGGAAGCGGCTGCGCTGCTCTGGGTCCATGTTCGGCTCTCCCAAGGGTTTGGCGTCTCCTCCGTGGTGTGGGGTAGGGGACGCGAGATTGTGGTAGCATCGCGGTGACGAGAACCATTCTACGCCAGGGATGAGCTTTTGTCTTCCGGCCGCTGGGCCATACGCGAGTATCACCGCCGGTTGTTGGCGCGGGAGGAGGG
>MTPE01000122.1 GCA_002011835.1 Desulfarculaceae bacterium JdFR-95
GGCGGCGGGTGGCCCTGCTCAGCCAGGTGCCGGTGATGCTGGCCGGCACGGTGCGCGACAACCTGCTGCTGCCCTTCCGCCTACGCGCGGCCCGCGGGGCCGAGCCCCCCGACGACCAGAGCTTACGCGCGGCCCTGGCCGAGCTGGGCCTGGAGGGGGTGGGCCTGGAGGACCGCGCCGCGTCCCTGAGCGTGGGCCAGCAGCAGCGGGTGGCCTTCGCGCGCCTCTTGCTCATGGGCCCGGAGGTGCTCCTGCTGGACGAGCCGGTAGCGGCCCTGGACCCGGACAGCGGCCGGCGCCTGGAGGAGCGGGTGGCCCGTGCCGCGGCCCAGGGCCTGGCCGTGGTCATGGTCAGCCACCAGCCGCCCCAGGGCCTGGAGGCCCCGCCCCGGCGCCTGGTGCTGGAGGGCGGCCGCCTGGAGGAGCAGCCATGAGTGCCACGCCCTACATCGGCTACACCCAGCTCGCCCTGGGGTTGGTGTTCGTGCTGTTGGCCGGGGGAGCGTCGCTGTGGCTCAAGCTGGGCCTGGGCCGCGAGGTGCTGGTGGGCACCCTGCGCACCTTCGGCCAGCTCTTTCTCATGGGCTACGTGCTGGTGTACGTGTTCTCCTGGCGCCTGCCCTGGCTGACCTTGGTGTTGTTCGCCTTCATGATCTTCTTCGCCGCCCGCATCGTGGCCCGGCGGGTGCGGGGCTGGGGCATCCCGGTGTTCCGGCCGGTGTTCGCCTCCATGATCCTGTCCTACATGGTGGTGACCTTCGTGGTGGTGGCGGTGGTGGTGCAGGCCGAGCCCTGGTGGGAGCCGCGCTACTTCCTGCCCCTGGGGGGCATGGTGGTGGGCAACTCCATGAACGCCATGGCCCTGGCCATCGAGCGCCTGTTTGCGGAGGTGAGGAGCCGGCGGGCCGAGGTGGAGCTCTTGCTGGCCCTGGGGGCTGAGCCGGCCGAGGCCACCGCACCCATGTTCGCGGGTGCGGTGCGGGCGGGCATGATCCCCTCGCTCAACTCCATGATGGGGGTGGGGGTGGTGTTCCTGCCCGGGATGATGACCGGCCAGATCCTGGCCGGGGCCGATCCGCTGTTGGCCATCAAGTACCAGATCGTGGTGATGCTGATGCTGGTGGGCTCCACCACCTTGGGCAGCGTGGTGGCGGTGGTGCTGGCGCGGCGGCGGCTGTTCACCTCCGCCCTGCAGTTGCGGGCCGAGTTGGCGGCCGATTCCGTTCACTAGGGAGAACTATATTCCCCCTTGCATCTCCCCCTTGACCCCGTGGGCCCCTCCTGCTAGATTTTAGGGGCGAGCCTGCAGGCTCAGGGCGAATTACCCCGATTTTGACGCCAATTCAGGCAAGAGAGGTGTCAAGGTGCAGAAAAGGCTCATAGAGCTGATCGTCAACGGCGACCGCTACCCCGTGGCGGTGTGGCCCTGGCAGAGCCTGGCAGAAGTTCTGCGGGATGAACTAAACCTCACCGGCACCAAGATCGGCTGCAACCAGGGCGACTGCGGGGCCTGCACCGTGCTCATCGAGGGACGCTCGGTATGCTCCTGCCTCACCCTGGCGGTGGAGGCCCACCAGCGCGAGATCACCACCATCGAGGGCCTGGCCGAAGGGCCGGACAAACTGCATCCCCTGCAGGAGGCCTTCATCGAACACGGGGCGGTGCAGTGCGGCTACTGCACCGGGGGCATGATCATGAGCGCCAAGTATCTGNTGGACACCGAGCCCGACCCGGACGAGGCCACCATCCGCCGCGGGCTGTCCGGCAACCTGTGCCGCTGCACGGGCTACGTCAAGATCGTGGAGGCGGTGGCCGCGGCCGCGGCCAAGCTGAGAGAGGAGGGCTAGCCATGCCCGCGGTGCGTTTCGAGGTACACCAGCCCACTTCCCTGGAACAGGCCCTGGACCTGCTTTCCACCCATCGCTCCAGCGTGCGGGTCCTGGCCGGGGGCACCGACCTGGTGCCCAAGCTGCGGGCCGGGGTACTGGACGTGCAGCACCTGGTCTCCCTAGCCCGGGTGCCGGGGCTGAACCGCATCAGCTTCGAGGAGGACGACGGCCTGGTGATCGGGGCCGGCGCCCGCCTCAGCGACGTGGCCCGGCACCCCGCGGTGCAGGAGTACTACCCCGCCCTGGCCCACGCCTGCGCGGTGATGGCCACGCCCCAGGTGCGCAACATGGGCACCGTGGTGGGCAACCTGGCCAACGCCGCGCCCAGCGCCGACACCGCCGCGCCGCTGTTGGCCTACGACGCCTCCCTGGTCATCGTGGAGCGCGGCGGCCGCCGCCAACTCAAGCTGCGTGAGTTCTGGACCGGCCCGGGCCTGCACGTGCTGGAGCCCTGGGAGATCATCGAGGCCATCCGCGTGCCCTCTCCCCCGCGGCGCGCAGGCTCCTGCTACCAGCGCATCTCCGCCCGCTCCAAGACCGACATCGCCGCGGTGGGGGTGGCCGCCTTCCTGGCCCTGGACCTGGAGGGCAAGATACTCAAGGCGCGGCTGGCCCTGGCCGCGGTGGCCCCCACCCCGCTGCGGGCCGAGGAGGCCGAGGCCATGCTGGAGGGCCAGCTCCCGGAAGAAGACCTGCTCCTGCGCGCGGCCGCGGCCTGTGTGCGGGCCAGCCGGCCCATCGACGACCTGCGGGCCAGCGCCGCCTGGCGCCGCAAGATGGTCCAGGTCCTGGCCCAGCGGGCCATCCAGGAATCCTACCGCCAGGCCAAACAAGGGGGTGAGCGATGAAGACACCCGCCATCATCGGCCAGTCCATTCCCCGCCTGGACGGCAAGGCCAAGGTCACCGGCCAGGCGCTCTACACCGACGACCTCAAGTTCCCCGGCATGCTCCACGGCGTGCTGGTGCGCAGCCCCATACCCCACGGCATCATCACCGGCATCGACACCAGCCGGGCGTGGAAGGTCTCNGGGGTGAANGACGTGATCACCGGCGCCGACACCCCCAAGATCAAGTACGGCAACTGGCGCCTGGTGCCGGCCAGNCAGGACGAGCTGCCCCTGGCCGTGGACAAGGTGCGCTTCGTGGGCGACGAGGTGGCCGCGGTGTGCGCCCTCACGCGCGACGACGCCCTGGAGGCCGCCTCGCGCATCGAGGTCTCCTACCAGGAGCTGCCCGCGGTCTTCACCGTGGAGGAGGCCACCGCCGAGGGCGCGCCCCTCATCCACGAGGAGAGCGAGGGCAACGTCTCCTTGGTGCGCAAGATCGAGTACGGCGACCTGGACGAGATCTTCAAGAAGGCCGACTACGTGCGCGAGGACACCTTCCGGGTGCATGCGGTGCAGCACGCCTACCTGGAGCCCTGCAGTTGCATCGCCGTGCCCGACGAGGGCGGCCGCATCACCCTCTACACCTCCACCCAGACCCCCTACATCGTGCAGTGCCTGCTGGCCCACACCCTGGGCATCCCCGAGAACCACGTGCGGGTGATGAAGGTCAACGTGGGCGGCGGCTTCGGGGGCAAGATGGAGCTGAGGCCCTGGGAGTTCTGCGCCGCCTTCATGGCCCTGCGCACGGGCCGTCCGGTGAAGTTCACCCTCACCCGCGAGGACGAGCTGGCCTTCGGCCGCCGCCGCCACCCCATGGTGCTCTACTCCAAGGTGGCCTTCCGCAAGGACGGCAAGATGCTGGCCAAGGAGTTCTCGGTCATGCTGGACGGCGGCGCCTACAACGCCATGGGGCCCACCGCCACCTTCCTCTGCGGCACCTTCGGCAACATGCTCTACAACTTCGAGGCCTACCGCTACTTCGGCCGCCACGTCTACACCAACAAGCCCCCCGCCTCGGCCATGCGCGGCTTCGGCGCCCCCCAGGCCGCCTTCGCCATGGAGACCCAGATGAACATGGTGGCCGAGGACCTGGGCATCGACCCCATCGACCTGCGCCTGATCAACGCCATGGAGTCGGGCGACGTGATCCCCGAGGTGGCCCGGGTCTCCTCCTGCGGCTTCAAGGAGAGCNTGCAGAAGGTGCGCGAGATCAGCGGCTGGGACGCCAAGCGCAAGAACAAGACCCCGGGCAAGGGCCTGGGCATCGGNTGCTACAGCTTCATCTCNGGCGGCGTGTTCAACTGGTTCAACACCCAGTACAACTTCAGCGCGGTCGAGGTGCGGGTCTTCGACGACGGCACCGCCCAGCTCCTCACCATGGCCTGTGACATCGGCCAGGGCACCGACACCGTCCTGCGCCAGATCCTGGCCGCGGAGCTGGGCATCTCCATCGACAAGATCCGCCTCACCGCGGTGGACACCGCCGCGGTGCCCAAGGCCGACCTGGGCTCCTGGGGCAGCCGCGTCACCCTCATGAATGGCAACGCCATCCTGGACGCCTGCCGCAAGATCAAGGACATGCTCAAGCCGGTGTTGTTCGCCCACTTCGACCTAAACCAGATCCACGACATCGCCTTCGAGAACGACGAGGTCTTCGTGCGCGCCAACCCCAAGCGGCGCATGTCCTTCGCCGAGTGCGTGCACAAGGCGCTCAAGGCCCGCCGCGGCGCGCCCCTGTCCGCCCGCGGCTACTACACCCCCCGCAACAAGGGC
>MTPE01000055.1 GCA_002011835.1 Desulfarculaceae bacterium JdFR-95
TAGCTCATGAGCATGTCGATGGCCGGGGTGGAGATGCGCTTTATCTCCTTGTGATGCACGCGGCTGAACTTCTCTGCGAAGTGGTTGGCCAGCAGGAGGATGTCGGTGCCGCGCTCGCGCAAGGGGGGCAGGTGGATGGGGAAGACGTTGAGGCGGTAGTAGAGGTCCTCGCGGAAGCGGCCCTTTTGGATGAGGTCTTCCAGGTTGCGGTTGGTGGCGGCGATGATACGCACGTCGCACTTGATGGTGGTGGTGCCGCCCACGCGTTCGAACTCGCGCTCTTGCAGCACGCGCAGGAGTTTGACCTGGGTGGCGGGGGAGAGGTCGCCGATCTCGTCCAGGAAGATGGTGCCGCCGTCGGCCAGCTCGAAGCGTCCCTTTCGCTGGGCGATGGCGCCGGTGAAGGCGCCCTTTTCGTGGCCGAACAGCTCGCTTTCGATCACGGTCTCGGGCAGGGCGGCGCAACTCACTTTTATGAATGGCTTGCCCGCGCGCAGGCTGTTGTAGTGGATGGCGTGGGCCACCAGCTCCTTGCCGGTGCCGCTCTCGCCGCGGATGAGCACGGTGGTGTTGGACTCCGAGACCTGGGCGATCAGGTCGTAGACCACCTGCATGGCCTTGGACTTGCCGATGATGTTGCTGGGGTGGAACTTGTCCTTGAGCTTCTGCTGCAGGCGGACGTTCTCCTCGCGCAGGCGGGCCTGTTCCTCCAGCGCGGCCTGGCGCAGGCGCACGGCCTGGGCGATGAGGCGGGCGATGACCGAGAAGACCCGCACCGACTCCTCCAGGGTCTCCTGGTCGGCCAAGGGCAGGTCGGCGCTGAGGGCGCCGATCACCTCGTTGCCCAGCTTGATGGGCACGCAGACGAAGGAGATGCCGCGTTTCTCCTCCTGGCTGCGGGAGCCGGTGCGGTCCAGGAAGGCGGGCTCGTCCGAGACCCGGGGCACCACTGCAGGCTGGCCGGTCTGTACCACCTTGCCCGTGACCCCTTCGCCCAGCTGATAGCGCCCCCGCTCGCGCTGCTTGGCCGACAGCCCATAGGCGGCCTCGATGAATATCTCACCCGTGTCACGGTTGAGCAGGGTGATGGCCCCGCGCAGGATGCCCAGGTGGCGGGCCATGGCCGAGAGTACCGGCCCCACCACGTCGCGCAGGTCCATGGAGCGATCCAGGGCCTGGCTGACCTCGAACAACAGGGTCAGCTCCTGGACCTCGCGCCTGACCTCGGGCTCGCGCACCACGGTCTCTCCCATGAGCCGCCGTTCGCGGATCTCAATCACACCGTCGCGTATGAATAGTTTATCAAACATACCAGATCGTAGGACAGGCACAAACCTTGCGGTAGGATTCTAGCCCGGGATCTTCCGGTCTGAGGTAATGCAAAAATCAGGCCCAAGTCTGGCCCTGGGCAGAGGCGACTACAGAAGCAGAGGCGCCGAAGGGCTCCTCTCCAGGGGACACTCCAGCCCAAGTCATTGTTACAAAAGACAAAATCGGACGCGGGCGACTAGGAGGGTAACAGGCTCGCCCCTCTGGGCGTGTTTGAGCAGGACTTTCTGGCGCTGGGCGTGGTACTCCCGAACCTACCGTTTGGTACGATTCTGGCGAGAAGACACTCCTTCTTTGAATGTCCGCACCCGGGGTTGAATAGGGACGTCTCCCTGTATGCCCCTGGGCCAACACCAGCCCGACCCTGCCCTTGCCTGTTGGGGAATATCAAGGTGGCGTCCCCAACGGGATTTGAACCCGTGTCGCCGGCGTGAAAGGCCGGTGTCCTGGACCTGGCTAGACGATGGGGACGCACAAGCGAACTTGTGGTCCAGACCAGGGAGGAGCCTGCGGTTCCTCCGGTCTGGGTGGAGCTAATCATATACCCCAAAGCGGAGGCTGACTCAAGGCCAACCAACTAGCCGCTCGAACTTGGGGAGGGCCGGATACGGAGATGTGCCAGTAGGAGTGAATCGTGAACATAGTGGTGGGGCGTGAGTGATTCGAACACTCGACTCTCTGCTTAAAAGGCAGATACTCTACCAACTGAGTTAACGCCCCACCGGATGAGACCCAAGTTTCCCACGGCCCCTGGGGGGTGTCAAGGATCAGGCCGCACCTGGGGCGGATGGGCGGTGATTCTCTATTGAAAAAATATCACTCGCCTGTGGTACTCTCAAGGNCCTGCAGAGGGAGGAAGGGGCCNGTGGCGTAGGCAGCGGGTTATTGTTATATTAGGGCGCGTTGTGAGGGTGCGGGCAGTCGCATCCGGGAGGGAGACATGGCACAGTTGGAGCCGGGGCTGAAGGGTACGGCCCAGATCGTGGTGAGCGAGGCCGACCTGGCCTCTAGTTTCGGCAACCCCGACGCCACGGTGATGTCCTCCATGACCCTGATGACCCTGATGGAGCAGGCGGCGATTGAGGCCCTGGCCGGCCGCCTGGCGCCTGGCGAGATGACGGTGGGGGTGGGCATGGAGCTGCGCCACCTGGCCCCCACGCCGCCGGGGTTCCAGGTGAGGGCCGTGGCGGAGCTGGTGGAGGTGGACGGTCGCCGGCTCACCTTCCAGGTCACGGTGGAGGACGAGGTGGAAAAGGTGGGAGAAGGCCGCCACCTGCGGGTGGTGGTGGACAGAGAGCGCTTCCTGCGGCAAGTGGCAGAGAAGCGCGCGGCAAAGGAGGGCTGATGGCCAGGGAGCAAGAGGCCGCACCGGCGGCCAAGGTGAGCTTCTTTCCCGCCTGGTGCAAGCGCTGCGGCAATTGCGTGGAGTTCTGTCCCCGCAAGGCCCTGGACCACGACGAGTGGGGCTATCCCCTCTTGGCCCGGCCCGAGGCCTGTACAGTCTGTGGCCTGTGCGAGATGCTGTGTCCCGACTTCGCCATCAGCGTGGGCGAGCCGCCCTCGGCCCAGGAGGCCGAGGCGGCCACGCCCGCCCCGGGCACGCCGGGCTCGCCGGTGAGCCCCCAGCACAGCCCCGAGCGTCTGGCCCCGGGTGAGGAGGACGACGATGCCTAAGCCAGCCGCACGCCTGTTGCAGGGCAACGAGGCCATCGCCCTGGGGGCCCTGGCCGCGGGGTGTAACTTCTTCGCGGGCTACCCCATCACCCCGGCCAGCGAGATCACCGAGTTCATGAGCCGCGAGCTGCCCGCGCGCGGTCATCCCTTCATCCAGATGGAGGACGAGATCGCCTCCCTGGGGGCCTGTCTGGGGGCCTCCCTGGCCGGGCGCAAGGCCATGACCGCCACCAGCGGCCCCGGTTTCAGCCTCATGCAGGAGAACCTGGGCTACGGCTGCATCGCCGAGATACCGGTGGTGATCGTCAACGTGATGCGGGCCGGCCCCTCCACGGGCATGCCCACCAACGTGGCCCAGGGCGACGTGCAGCAGGCCCGCTGGGGCACCCACGGCGACCATCCCGCCATCGTGCTCTGTCCGGCCACGGTGGCCGAGTGCTTCGAGCTGGCCGTGACCGCCTTCAACCACGCCGAGCGCTTCCGCACCCCGGTGATCCTGTTGGCGGACGAGATGGTGGCCCACATGCGGGAGAAGGTCACCCTGCCCCCGCCGGAGCGGGTGGAGGTGATCACCCGGCGCCGGCCCCTGGAGCCGCCGGACTGGTACATCCCTTACAAGACCAACGGCAGTCAGATCCCCCGCCTGGCCGACCTGGGTCAAGGCTACCGCTATCACGTCACCGGCCTGGTGCACGATCTCAGGGGCTTTCCCACCCGCCGGCCCGACGAGGCGGGTGCCTTCTACGAGCGGCTGTTCAAGAAGATCAGCCGCCACTTCACCGACCTGGAGCTGGTCAAGGGCTTCGGGCTGGAGGACGCCGAATACCTGATCATCGCCTACGGATGCACCGCCCGCGCCGCCCAGGCCGCGGTGCGCCTGGGCCGGGAGCGGGGGCTCAAGATCGGCCTGCTGCAACTGCTCAGCCTGTGGCCCTTCCCCCGACGGCCGGTGGAACAGGCCCTGACCGGCAAGCGGCTGTGCCTGGTGCCCGAGCTCAACATGGGCCAGCTCAGCCGCGAGGTGAAGCGGGTCAACGACGGTCGCACCCACGTCTACCGCCACAGCAAGCTGGACGGCACCATGATCACGCCGGCCGAGCTGCTGCGGCGCATCAAGGAGCTGAGCTGATGCCGGCGGTACACCGCAGCGTGGTCTATCAGTGGCTGCGCCACGACAAGAAGTTCCCCCATGTGTGGTGTCCGGGCTGCGGCCTGGGGATACTGTTGGGTTCCCTGGTGCGGGCCCTGGTGGCCAGCGGGCTGTCCAAGGACGAGGTGGTGCTGGTCTCGGGCATAGGCTGCTCGGGAAGGCTGCCCGTGTACGTGGACGTGGGCAGCGTGCACACCACCCACGGCCGGGCGCTGACCTTCGCCACGGGCATAAAGCTGGCCCGGCCGGAGCTGACCGTGATCACGGTCATGGGCGACGGCGACGCCTGCGCCATCGGCGGCAACCACCTCATCCACGCCGCCCGCCGCAACCTGGACCTGTGCGCCATCATCGTCAACAACCTCAACTACGGC
>MTPE01000480.1 GCA_002011835.1 Desulfarculaceae bacterium JdFR-95
TAGCCTCTCGGCCCCTTGCGCCCTCGGCCCCTCGTGTTCCCTCGGCCTCGGCCCCTCGCGCTTCCGGCCTCACACCCGCCGGCCCCTTGCTCCCAGCCTCATGCCTCCCGGCCCCTCGCGCCTCTCGCCCCCCTTGGTCTCGGGCTCTCTCGCTTCTCGGCGCTTCGCGCTTGCCGGTCCTTCTTGCTTGGGCCTCTTTCGTCTCTCGGCCCTTGGCGTTTCCCGGGCTCTTTCGCCTCTCGGCTCCTCCTGCCTTTCGGATCGTTCCGCGCCTCGCCCCTTGTCGGCTTCGGCCTTCTCACCGTCGCCGTCTTTCCCCGGCGGTGGTGGTCGGCTCTGCGGGGTGGCTGTCCTCCTTGTGCCGTCTCTCCTGTTCCCTCACCGGCTGACTTGGCTCTCCCTGCCGCAGGGGGCGGCTGGGTCAGCTCTCCGCGCCGGTGGTGACCAGCTCCACGCTGCCTCCGGCAGCCTCCACCTTGGCCTTGGCCCCGGCACTGACCTGGTCCACGCGGATGGTGAGCGCCCGGTCCAGCTCGCCGGCGCCCAACAGCTTGATGCGGTCGTAGCGTCCCTTGACCAGGCCCGCGTCCACCAGGGCACGCTCGTCCACCACGCTGCCGGCCTCGAAGCGGTTGAGGTCGCGCAGGTTGACCACCGCCACCCGGGGGGCGAAGCGCTGGTTGTTGAAGCCGCGCTTGGGCAGGCGGCGCTGCAGGGGCATCTGGCCGCCCTCGAAGCCGGGGCGCACGCCGCCGCCGCTGCGGGCGTTCTGGCCCTTGTGGCCGCGGCAACTGGTGCCACCGTGGCCGCTGCCCTGGCCGCGGCCCACGCGCTTGCGGTCCTTCTTGGCCCCGGGGCTGGGTTGCAGTTGGTTGAGTCTCATCGTGCGTCCTCGCCGTGGTTGGGTGCTCTAGTCGAGCACCTCCACCAGGTGCTGCACCTGGCGGATCATGCCCCGCACCGCGGGGGTGTCTTCCAGCTCACGTACCCGGCCCAGCCGGGTGAGCCCCAGTCCGCGCAGGGTCTCGCGGTGGCGCCGGGGCCGTCCGATGCCGCTCCTCACCAGCTTGACCCGAATCTTGCCCATGACTCACACCTCCCGGCCGGCGGCTATAGCGCCAGGTCCTCCACGCGGATGCCGCGCTTCTTGGCGATGTATTCCTTGCTCTGCAGGCTGCGCAGGCCGGCCATGGTGGCCTTGACCACGTTGTGGGGGTTGTGGGTCCCCAGGCACTTGGTGAGGATGTCGGTCACCCCGGCCGCCTCCAGCACCGCGCGCACTGCGCCTCCGGCGATCACCCCGGTACCGGGGTGGGCGGGTTTGAGCAGCACCTTGCCCGCCCCGAAGGTGCCGATCACCTCGTGGGGGATGGTGCCGTTGACCAGGGGGATGGGGGCCATGTCCCGCTTGGCCTTCTCCAGGCCCTTGCGGATGGCCTCGGGCACCTCGTTGGCCTTGCCCAGGCCGGCACCCACCCTGCCCTTGCCGTCGCCCACCACCACCACCGCGGAGAAGGAGAAGCGGCGGCCGCCCTTGACCACCTTGGCCACGCGGTTGATGTGGACGACCTTGTCGATGAGCTGGTGCTCTTCGTCGCCGAAAGCGTCTCGTCTCGATCTACGTCTGTCCAGCAAGGCCCTTTTCCCTTCNTGCCTAGAAGTTCAGCCCCGCCTCGCGGGCCGCCTCGGCCAGGGCCTTGACCCGGCCGTGGTAGAGGTAGCCGTTGCGGTCGAAGACCACGTCCTTGATGCCGGCGGCCAGCGCGGCCCGGGCCACGGCCTGGCCCACCAGTTTGGCGGTGGCCACGTTGCCCTTGTGCCCGGGCTGCTTCCTGATCTCGGGCATGAGGCTGCTGGCCGAGGCCAGAGTCCTGCCCGCCACGTCGTCGATGACCTGGGCGTAGATGTGGTTCAGGGAACGATACACGCACAGGCGCGGCCGCTGGGGAGTGCCCCGGATCTTCTTGCGCACCCGCGCCTTGCGTCTGGCCCAGGCCAGTTTGCGGGGATTGGTCTTCTTGCCCATGGCTCCTTGATCCCGACTATCTGTGCACCCCGTGCCGGTGGTGACAGGGGGTGCCTCTGGGTTCTTTACGGTTTCGGCCTCCTGCCTGCCGGCCCTTACTTGACGCCGGCCTTGCCCACCTTGCGGCGGATCTCCTCCTCGGCGTACTTGATGCCCTTGCCTTTGTAGGGCTCGGGGGGCCGGAAGGCGCGGATGGTGGCCGCGGTCTGGCCCAACAGCTGCTTGTCGATGCCGCTGAGGGTGATGACCGTGTTGCGGTCCACCTTGGCCTCGATGCCGTCGGGCAGCTGGTACTCCACGGGGTGGCTGTAGCCCAGGGCCAGCTTGAGGGTGCGGCCGGACACCTCGGCCCGGTAGCCCACGCCGTTGATCTCCAGCACCCGGGTGAATCCCCGGCTCACCCCGATCACCATGTTGTTGAGCAGGGAGCGGGACAGTCCCCACAGGGCGCGGGCCTGGTTGGAGTCACTGCGGGGCTTGACGCGCAGGACACCGTCCTCCTGCACCACCTCCACCAGGTCGTGGAAGCGGTGGGAGAGGGTGCCCTTGGGGCCCTTGACCTCCACCTCCTGGCCCGAGATCTTGACCTCCACTCCCTGGGGCAGCTCCACCGGGAGTTTGCCTACCCGACTCATGGCCTCGTCTCCTCGTGTGTCCCGGCGGCTCCGGCTGGGGAGCCTCGCCGCGGACCTTGGCGTCGTGTGATGTTCCGTTCTTCGCGTTCCTCTACCACACCGCGCAGAGGATCTCGCCCCCCACCCGCTTCTGGCGGGCCATGCGGTCGCTCATCACCCCCTTGGGGGTGGACAGGATGCTGATGCCCAGGCCGGAGCGCACCTTGGGGATCTCGTCGTAGCCCACGTACACCCGCCGGCTGGGCTTGGAGATGCGCTTGAGCCCGTCGATCACGCAGGCGTTGTCGTAGTACTTGAGCTGGATGCGCAACACACCCTGCTTGTTGTCCTCGATCACCTCGTAGCCGGTGATGTAGCCCTCCTCGCGCAGCACCTTGGCGATGGCCACCTTGAGGCGGGAGGAGGGGATGTCCACCTGCGTGTGCCGCGCCATGATGGCGTTGCGCAAGCGGGTGAGCATGTCGGCGATGGGGTCGCTCATGGTCATGGGGCCGTCTCCTCCTACCAGCTCGACTTGATCACGCCGGGGATCTCGCCCCTCAGGGCCAGGGTGCGGAAGCAGATGCGGCACAGGCCGAACTTGCGCAGGTAGGCCCGCGGCCGCCCGCAGATGGGACAGCGGTTGTAGGCCCGCACCTTGAACTTGGGCTTGCGCTTCGCCTTGTAGATCAGCGCCTTTCGAGCCAACGCTAGCCTCCTTTACGCCCGGAAGGGCATGCCCAACAGCCGCAGGAGGGCGCGCCCCTCCTCGTCGGTCTGGGCGGTGGTGACGATGGTGACGTTCATGCCCTTGATCTTGTCGATCTTGTCGTAGTCGATCTCGGGGAAGATTATGTGCTCGCGGATGCCCAGGGTGTAGTTGCCGCGCCCGTCGAAGGCCTTGGGGCTGACGCCGCGGAAGTCGCGCACCCGGGGCAGGGCCACGTGCATGAGCTTGTCCAGGAAGTACCACATGCGGTCGCCGCGCAGGGTGACCGAGGTACCGATGGGCATCCCCTCCCGCAGCTTGAAGGCGGCGATGGAACGCCGGGCGCGGTTGATCACCGCCTTCTGGCCTGCGATCAGGGTCAGCTCCTGGGCGGCGGCGTCCAGCACCTTGATGTTCTGGATGGCCTCGCCCACCCCCATGTTGAGCACCGTCTTGACCAGACGGGGCACCTGCATGGGGTTGCGGTAGCCGAACTGCTCCATCAGCCGCGGCACGCAGTTTTCCAGGTAGTGTTGTTTCAGCCGGGGTATCGCCATCTCGGTTCACCTCTCCCTGTTGAAGCCCTCTGTGCTTGCGGGCTCGTCCCAGGTCCTCGGCAGGTTCACAGCCTCAGCCATCCAGTTGTTCGCCGCACTTCTTGCACACCCGCACCCGGCGTCCGTCCTCCAGCACCTTGCGTCCCACGCGGGTGGGTTCGGTGCAGTGGTTGCAGATCACCTTCAGGTTGCTCACCGCCACCGGGGCCTCTTTCTCGATGATGCCCCCCTGGCCGGCGCTGCCGCCGCCGCGGGTGTGGCGCTTGATCATGTTCACCTTCTCCACCAGGGCGCGGCCCTTGGCCGGGAACACCTTCAGCACCCGGCCCACCTTGCCCCGGTCGCGGCCGGTGAGCACCAACACCCGGTCGTCCTTCTTTATGTGCAGCTTGGGTCTCGTCATCGCGACCTCACTCCCAACAGACCGCCGCGTTCCGTCCTNTGCTCATCCTGGGAGGCTCGGCCTCCACCCCCTGGGTCTCAGGCCCGCCTCCGCCCCTCTCTGAGCCTCCGCCTCTACGCCTCCGGCCCTCGCGCCTCCGCCTCCACCTCTCCGTTCCTTGCGCCCCGGCCCCCTCTTCCGGCTCCCTCTTCCGCGCCTCCGGCCC
>MTPE01000111.1 GCA_002011835.1 Desulfarculaceae bacterium JdFR-95
ACCCACGCCATGGCCCTCTACCCCGCCTGGCCCCAGGAAGGGCGGCTTCCCCTCACCCTGTGCTTCAGCCACCAGCTGGCCAACGCCCGTCCCGTGGCGCGGCTGTTGCTCACCATCCGCGAGCTGCTGGAGCACTGAGCCGGGGCGGCCGCGGCGGGATCGGAGAAGACCGGCACGGGGAGCCCGCGCCGCCGGGCCGGAAATGACCTTCGCCCGCCTCACTCCACCAGGGTGAACTTCCAGGCGCAGTACCACTCCTCGGGGTGGTGGTCCGGGGGGCAGCCCAGGCACTCGGTCTGGATGCGGGGGTCTATGCTGCGGGCGAAGTAGGGATATTCCACCAGTCCCACCGAGCGGCAGGGGTAGTCGGGCAGGCCCCGGCGCTTGCGCGCCGACTGCACCCGGCAGTCGTTCATCTGGAACACGAAGCTGTTCTCGTCGATCTGGTGTATGGACTGGCGGTTGACCAGGGCGTAGTTGCGGAAGGCCAGGGCCTGCTTGAGTCCCTCCAGGCCGCTGCGCTCGCCCAGGCCCAGGTAGCGCTTGATGCGCTCGGCCTCGTAGGGGGAGTAGTGGGTCCAGCAGGTGTCGTTGATGCGCTTGGCGCTGTCCATGCCCAGGGCGGACTCAATGGCCTGGAACCAGACCCCGTCGTTGGCCAGCCAGTTCACCGCCTGGCCGGTGACCAGCTCCAGCAACTGTTCCCGGCTCAGCTCCTTGAGGTGCTGGGGCACACCGCGCTCGTCCACGGCGAAGCCCAGGATCTTGGCCAGGCGGCGCATCTGGATGGCGAAACTGGAGCGGAACACCTGGTCCTCCAGCTCCACCGCGGTGGCGGTGTCGGTCTGCCAGAGGGTCTCGTGGAACCACAGGCCGTAGTGGACCAGGGTGCGGTGGAAGGTCTCCAGGAGGAAGCCGATCAGCTCCTCGCNGCTCAGCTCGGCTACGGAGNGGGGCTTGTGCGGCATGGGTCATCTCCGGCGCAGGTGGGTGAAGTGCGGCCACATGGCAAAACAAGACGACATACCGCGCCTTCTACGGCACGGGTGGGGGGAGGNTGAGCCGGGAGGACGGCCTCGGCCTAGCGGGCGCGGATGAGCATCCCGGGCAGGAGGCGGGAGGGCTTGGCGGCACCGCCCACCACCGTGGCCCAGGCGGTGCGTGGCCCCAGCTTGTCCAGGCGCAGGGTGGCCACCGGCCCGCCGGGCAGGTGGATGGTGGTGCCGGCGCCGGTGCGGATGCGCTCGCCCCAGCCGTAGACCGTGAGCATGGCCCCCAGGGGCAGGCCGGTGTCGCGGCCCACGGTGGTGAGCACCCGCTTGCCCTCCACCTTGAGCACGAAGCCGGCCCACCGCTGCGAGGCCACCGCCCGCACCACCCACCGCCGGGTGTGCTTCACCTGCTTGTCCACCAGCTTGTCCACCAGCTTGGCCGGGGGCGGGTTGCCCATGCGGATGCCCTCGGCCAGCACGTCGCTGATCTCCACCTCCGCGCGGTGGCTCTGGCGGGCGATCACCGTGCCGCTGGCCGTGTCCAGCAGCGACAGGTCCACCTCCAGCCCCAGGAAGGGCGTGTTGTCCCGGAACCCCCAGATGCCGGTGAGGCGGCGGCGCACGGACAGGTCGGTGATCTGGCCCCGCAGGATGGCGTTGAGCCCCAGGCTGCGCCCGGCCCAGACCATGCGCTGCTCCCGGTCCTTGATCCGGGCCGGCACCCGCTGCATGGCCGCGGCCAGGCGGGAGTAGTCCACCAGCACCAGCCCGCCCTCCTGGGCCAGCTCGCGCCGGCTGCCCTGGTCCCAGGCCCGCGCCCGCGGGGCCAGCTTGGCCAGGCCGCTGGTGAAGGGCACCACCACCAGGCGCTTGCGCAAACCCGTGTCCTGGGCGCTGAAATAGTCGCCCAGGCCCTGGGTAAGCCCGCAACCCCCGGCCAGCAGCCCCAGGATCACCACCAGGGCCAGCGCCCCCCACCAGCCTCGCCGACGCATAGACACCTCCGCCTCCCTCACAGTCCCCTGCTTGCTACTGCAATCCAGGCCCCATGTCAAGCAAACCGGCCGTCAATAACGGATGCTGAAGTCGTGGTACTCGTCGGTGGGCGGGAGCCAGCGCACCTCCACCTTGCGTACCAGGGCGCTGGGCGGCCCCTGGTGGCACCACTCGATGGCCTTCTCCACCGCCTCCCGCGGGCCCTGGAACTCGGCCTCCACCCGCATCAAGGGCAGGTTGCGCACGAAGCCCTTCAGCCCCAGCGGCACCGCCATGTCCCGGGTGCTGGCGCGGAAGAACACCCCCTGCACCCGGCCGTGGATGATCAGGTTGGCGCGTACCTCCTCTGCCATCCTCCCCCTCCTTGTCCCCTATGGATACGGTTTGGTCTCACTCTCTCCGCCCGATGCGGCGCAGGAACTCGGCCTCGTCGATCACCTCCACCCCCAGCTCCCGCGCCCGGGCCAGCTTGGACCCTGCGCCGGGACCGGCCACCACCAGGTCGGTGTTGCGCGATACGCTGGAGGTGGGCCGCCCCCCCAGCTCCCGCACCAGGGCCTCGGCCTGGGAACGGGTGAGGCTGGTGAGGGCGCCGGTGAACACCACGCTCTTGCCCGCCAGGGGGCCGGGCTCCGCCGCCCGCGCCACCGGCGCCGGCCGTACCTCCCGCGCCAGGGCCTCGGCCACCCGGCGGCTCTGGGGCCGGGCGAAGAAGGCCACGATCTCCTCCGCCACCTTGGGCCCCACCCCCGGCACCTGCATCAGCTGCTCCGCCTCCGCCCCCGCCAGGGCCTCGAAGCTGCCCAGGTGCGCGGCCAGGTCCCGGGCCGTGGCCTGCCCCACCGCGGGAATGCCCAGGGCGAACACGAAGCGGTCCAGGGGCTTGCCCCGGCTGGCCTCGATGGAGCGCAACAGGTTGTCCGCGCTGAGCTCGCCCCAGCCCTCCAGGGCGGCCAGGCGCTCGCGATGCTCGTGGAGGCGATAGAGCGCGGGCAGCTCCGGCAGCAGACCCACCTCCATGAGCTGGGCCACCCGCTTGGGCCCCAGGCCCTCGATGTCCATGGCCTCCCGCCCGGCATAGTGGCGGATGGCGGCCTGCACCTGGGCGGGACAGCCGATGGTGTTGGGACAGAGGTGGTAGGCCCCGCGCGCGATCACCTCGCTGCCGCACACCGGACACCGCCGCGGCGGCTCCACCGCCGGACCCCGCGGCTGCCCCGGCCGCACCACCTTCACCACCCGCGGGATCACGTCCCCCGCCCGCTCCACCTGCACCAGGTCCCCCACCCGCACGTCCAGGCGCGCCACCTCCCCGAAGTTGTGCAGGCTGGCCCGGCTCACGGTCACTCCCCCCACGTCCACCGGCTCCATCAAGGCCACCGGGGTGAGCTTGCCCGTGCGCCCCACCTGGGCCACGATGTCCCGCACCGTGGTCTGCTCCTGCCGGGGGGGGAACTTCCAGGCCACGGCCCAGCGCGGGCTGCGCGAACGCTGGCCCAGCCGCGCCCGCAAGGCCAGATCGTCCACCTTCACCACCACCCCGTCGATCTCGAAGGGCAACTCCTCGCGCATCTGCTGGTAGCGGGCGTGGATGGCCGCGATCTCCTCCCGGCGGCGGCAGCGGTGTACGTGCTCCCAGGCCACGGGCAGGCCCCAGTCCGCCAGGCGCTGCAGGGCCTGGTGGTCGCTGGCCAGCCCCAGCTCGTCGGCATTGGTCAGCTCGAAGGGAAAGAAGCGTAGCGGCCGCCCCGCTGTGACCTGGGGGTCCAACTGGCGTAGACTGCCCGCCGCGGCGTTGCGGGGGTTGGCAAAGGGCTCCCCCCCGGACTGCACCAGGGACCGGTTCAGGGCCAGGAAGCCCTCCCGGTCCATGTAGATCTCGCCCCGCACCATGACCCGCTCCGGGGGCCGGCCCGCCAAGTGCGCGGGGATGTCTCCCACCGTGCGCAGGTTGGGCGTGATGTCCTCGCCCACCACCCCGTCCCCCCGGGTGGAACCCCGGTAGAACAGACCCTGCCGGTAATCCAGCTCCACGCTCAGACCGTCGATCTTGGGCTGAACCAGCAGCCAGGCCCCCTCGGCCCCCACCTGGGCCAGCCGGCGCAACAGGTCGTCCACCACCACCGGCTCCACCTTGGACTCCAGGCTCAGCATGGGCCGATAGTGGCGCACCGGGGCAAAGCTGGTGGAGGGAGGCGCCCCCACGGTCTGGGTGGGCGAGTCCGGGGTGCGCAGCTCGGGATAGCGCTCCTCCAGCTCCATCAGCTCGGCCAGGAGCCGGTCGTACTCCGCGTCGGAGATCTCCGGCCGGCCCTCCTGGTAATACAGTATGTTGTGCCGGCGTATCTCCGCGGCCAGACGCGCGATCCTCGCTGCGGGCGACAACTCCTCGTTCATTCCTGCAAGTCCCTCCTGCCTGCCACCCCGGCCCATTATACGAGATCACCCCCCACCGCCCAACCCCGCCCTGGGGAGGGCATCACTGGGGGGAACCCTTTCTTTGGAAAAAGAAAGGGTTCC
>MTPE01000197.1 GCA_002011835.1 Desulfarculaceae bacterium JdFR-95
CCCCGGCCCCCTCTTCCGGCTCCCTCTTCCGCGCCTCCGGCCCTCTCCGGCTCCCTTTGCGCCCTGGCCCTCTGCGCTCCCGGCCCCCCTGTGCGCCCCTGGCCCTCTTCTCCGCGCCTCCGGCCTCACTCAGCCGGGCCGGCACCTGCTTCTATCGGCCAACGCCTGGCTCCTACTTCGCCTCCACGCGGATCTTCTCGATCACTTCCGGCCTGGTATCCGCCTCGCCCTTGGCGCTGGGGCCGGGGCTTCTCTAGAGCACCTCCGGGGCGAGGGAGATGATCTTCATGAAGTTCTTGGCCCTCAGCTCGCGGGCCACGGGTCCGAAGATACGGGTGCCGATGGGCTCGCGGGCCTGGTTGATGAGCACGGCGGAGTTGTCGTCGAACTTGATGTAGGTGCCGTCGGGGCGGCGCACCTCTTTCTTGGTGCGCACCACCACGGCACGGTGAACATCGCCCTTCTTGACCTTGGAGTTGGGCAGGGCCTCCTTGACCGAGACCACGATG
The DNA here is from genome assembly GCA_002011835.1 of Desulfarculaceae bacterium JdFR-95. Lineage (GTDB taxonomy): Bacteria > Desulfobacterota > Desulfarculia > Desulfarculales > Desulfarculaceae > Desulfocarbo. The sequence goes on from MTPE01000197.1 coordinate 510, forward strand.
ATGTCGCCCAGGCTGGCGTAGCGCCGCCCGGTGCCGCCCAACACCTTTATGCAATACAACCGCTTGGCGCCCGAGTTGTCGGCGGACAGCAGGTTGGTTTCCGGCTGGATCATGGCTCGTTCTCCCGCAGACCTGGGGCCCGGCTAGGCCACCCGCTCCAGGATCCGGCTCACCCGCCAGCGCTTGTGGCGGGACAGGGGCCGGCTCTGGCGGATGAGCACCTTGTCGCCCACCCGGCACTGGTTGTTCTCGTCGTGGGCGCTGAACTTCTTGCGCCGCCGCACGTACTTCTTGTAGACCGGGTGCTTGACCAGGCGCTCCACCAGGACCACCACGGTCTTGTCCATCTTGTCGCTCACCACGATACCGACGAGCGTCTTGGGGTTACCCCGTTTCTTCTGGGCCATGAGCTCTTCTCACCTCGAGCCGCGGTCAGGCGGCCGTCTCCAGTTCCTTTTCACGCAGCACCGTCATCACCCGGGCGATGTCCTTGCGGGTCTGGGGCAGCCGCATGGGGTTCTCCAGTTGCCCGGTGGCGTGCTGGAACTTGAGGTTGAAATATTCCTCGCGCAGGTGGGCCAGCTTTTCCTTCAGCTCCTCCACCGACAGCTCACGCAGTTCCGAGGCCTTCATGACGCCCTCCTCACAGGCCCTGCTGTCGGGCCACGATNCGGGTGGGGAAGGGCAGCTTGTGTCCGGCCANGCGCAGGGCCTCGCGGGCCACCTCCTCGGGCACGCCGTCCACCTCGTAGATCATGCGACCCGGCTTGACCACCGCCACCCAGCCTTCGGGGTTGCCCTTGCCCTTGCCCATGCGGGTCTCGGCCGGCTTCTTGGTGATGGGCTTGTCCGGGAACACCCGGATGAAGACCTTGCCGCCCCGCTTGATGTGGCGGGTGATGGCGATACGGCCGGCCTCGATCTGGTGGTTGGTCAGCCAGGCCCGGCCCAGGGCCTGCAGTCCGAACTGGCCGAAGGACACACGGTTGCCGCGGCTGACCTTGCCGCGCATGCGTCCCTTTTGGACCTTGCGGTGTCTCACTCTCCTGGGTGCCAGCATGTCGCTCGCCTTTCTGCTCCTGCCGCTCGGGGCGGCGCTTGCCGTGGGGCTAGGCCTTGGCCGCGGCCTTCTTGTCGTCCAGGACCTCGCCCTTGAAGATGAGCACCTTCACGCCGATGACGCCGTAGGTGGTCTTGGCCTCGGCGAAGCCCCAGTCGATGTCNGCGCGCAGGGTATGCAGGGGCACGCGGCCCTCGCGGTACCACTCNCGGCGGGCCATCTCGGCTCCGCCCAGGCGGCCGGCGCACTGGATACGGATGCCCTGGGCGCCGAACTTCATGGCGCTGGTCACGGCCCGTTTCATGGCGCGGCGGAAGGCCACGCGCCGTTCCAACTGGCTGACCACGTTCTCGGCCACCAGTTGCGCATCCAGCTCGGGCTTGCGCACCTCGAAGATGTCCACCATCACCTCGCGGCGGATGAGGCGTTCCAGCTCGCGCTTGACCGCCTCGATCTCGGCGCCCTTCTTGCCGATCACGATGCCGGGCCGCGCGGTGTGGATGCGGATCTTGGCCTTGTCCGCGGCGCGCTCGATCTCGATGCGGCTGATGCCGGCGTGGGCCAGGCGCTTCTTGATGAACTGGCGGATCTGCCAGTCCTCATAGACCAGGGCCGCGTAGTCCTTGCCCGCGAACCAGCGGGAGTCCCAGGTGCGGATGACGCCCAGCCTGAACCCTATGGGATGAACCTTCTGTCCCAAAGCCTTCGCTCCCCTCGTCTTTAGCGCTCGTCCACCACCACGGTGATGTGGCTGGTTCGTTTGCGGATGATGTAGGCCCGGCCCATGGCCCGCGGGCGCCACCGCTTGAGCATGGGCCCGCCGTCCACGTAGGCCCGCTTGATGTAGAGCCGGTCCACGTCCACGTCGGGACGCTGGCTGGCGTTGGCCACCGCCGACTCGATGACCTTGCTCACCAGGCGGGCGGCCTTCTTGGGCGTGAACTTGAGGCGGTTCAAGGCCTCGCCCACGTTCATGCCCCGGATGGCGTCCACCACCAGGCGGGCCTTGCGCGGGCTGATTCGCACGTACCTGGCTCTGGCAACCGCTTCCATGATCTGCTACCTCTTCTTGCCCTTCTTGTCCCCGGCGTGGCCGTAGAAGGTACGGGTGGGGGCGAACTCGCCCAGCTTGTGGCCCACCATGTTCTCGGTGACGAACACCGGGATGAACTTCTTGCCGTTGTGCACCGCGAAGGTGAGCCCCACGAAGTCGGGCATGATGGTGGAGCGGCGGCTCCAGGTCTTGATCACCTTGCGGCTGCCGGTGGCGTTGGCCTGGGCCACCTTGCGGGCCAGGTGTTCGTCCACGAAGGGACCCTTCTTGAGGCTGCGCGGCATGTGTCGCCCTCCTGCCTACTTCTCGTATCGTCTGCGCACGATGAAGCGGTCCGACGGCTTCTTCTTGCGGGTGCGCCAGCCCTTGGTGGGCCAGCCCCAGGGGCTGCAGGGGTGGCGGCCGCCGGAGGACTTGCCCTCGCCGCCGCCCATGGGGTGGTCCACCGGGTTCATGGCCACGCCGCGCACCCGGGGCCGCCGGCCCAGCCAGCGGGAACGTCCCGCCTTGCCCAGACTCACGTTCTCGTGCTGTTCGTTGCCCACTTCGCCCACCGTGGCGCGGCAGCGCAGATGGATGCGGCGCATCTCACCGCTGGGCAGCTTCAGGGTGGCGTAGTCGCCCTCCTTGGCCATGAGCTGGGCATAGGTGCCCGCGGCCCGCACCATCTGCCCGCCGCCGCCGATCTTCATCTCGATGTTGTGCACGTGGGTGCCCAGGGGGATGGCGGCCAGGGGCATGGCGTTGCCGGGCCGGATGTCGGCCTTGTCCGCGGCGCTGATCACCTCGTCGCCCACCTTGAGACCCTTGGGCCACAGGATGTAGCGCTTCTCCCCGTCGGCATAGTGCAACAGGGCGATGAAGGCGCTGCGGTTGGGGTCGTACTCGATGCTGGCCACCCGCGCGGGGANGCCCAGCTTGTCCCGCTTGAAGTCGATGCGCCGGTAGCGCCGCTTGTGGCCCCCGCCGCGGTGGCGCGCGGTGATGCGGCCGTTGTTGTTGCGGCCGCCGGTCTTCTTCAGGGGCTCCAGCAGGCTCTTCTCCGGGGTGGTCCGGGTTATCTCCTCGCTCACCAGCTGGGTGCCGTGACGGCGTCCCGGCGAGGTGGGCTTGAACTTCCTTATGAACGCCATGGAGACTGCTCCATCCTAGGCTGCCAGGGTCGCGGCCTCGTCCGCCCGGTCTTTAGGCTCCCTCGAAGAACTCCACGCTGTGGCCGGGGGCCAGGGTGACGTAGGCCTTCTTCCAGTGCCGGCGCCGGCCCACGCTGCGGCCCAGGCGCTTGCGCTTGCCCTGGTAGTTGATGGTGCGCACCTTGAGCACCTTGACGTTGAAGATCTGCTCCACCGCCTGGCGGATCTCCACCTTGTTGGCCCGCGGGTCCACCTCGAACACCAGCTGGTTGGCCTCTTCCTTGGCCAGGGTGGACTTCTCGGTGATCAGGGGCCGCCTGAGAATCTGGCGCGGGTCCTTCATGACAGGGCCTCCTCGATGCGGCTCACCGCCGGCTCCAGCAGCACCAGCTGCTCGTGGCGCAGGATGTCGTAGACGTTGAGCCCCTCGGCGCGCAGCACCTTCACCTCCGGCACGTTGCGGCTGCTCTTGTCCAGGCGCTCGTCCAGCACGTCGGTCACCACCAGGGCGCTGCCCGGGGCGAAGCGCCGCAGCACGGCCAGGAAGTCCTTGGTCTTGATGCGCTCCAGGCCGAAGTCCNTGAGCACCACCAACTGCTCGCTGGCCAGCTTGTCGGACANGGCCGAGCGCAGGGCGGCCTTGCGCACCTTCTTGGGCAGGGTGTAGGAGTAGTCGCGCGGCTTGGGGCCGTGCACCACTCCNCCGCCCCGCCACAGGGGGCTGCGCCGGCTGCCGGCGCGGGC
>MTPE01000344.1 GCA_002011835.1 Desulfarculaceae bacterium JdFR-95
TTGTCAAGGGCTCCTTCCCTGGCGGTGGGGGGCTCTGTGGCTCATCCGGCAAACGCCGGGATGAACAAGATCGGGCGCTCGCCTTTTCCCCTGGGCCGGCGGCCTGGGCCGCAATCCCAAAGTGCCTCTCACCCCGCCATTTGCCTGATGAGCCAGCTCTGTTATACTGCCCCGGACCTTGGAGCGCGGGATGGCCCGATCATGCCCCCTTTGGCCGATGTGAGCCTGTGGTCCCTGGTGCTGGTGGTGGCCCTGGCCGGTCTGCTCAAGAGCGCCGACGCCTTCGTGGACCAGGCCAAGGTGCTGGCCGGCGCCCTGGGCCTGCCCGACTTCCTGGTGGGGGCCACCATCGTGGCCCTGGGCACCAGCCTGCCCGAGCTGGCCGCCTCGTTGGTGTCGGTGATCGGAGGGGCGGGCGAGTTCGTGGCCGGCACCGTGGTGGGGTCCAACGTGGCCAACATCGCCCTGATCGTGGGGGTGGCGGCGCTGGGCTTCCGGGGCCTGCGGGTGAGCCAGGAGCTGCGGCGGCGGGAGCTGCCCTTCATGCTGGGGGCGGCCATCCTGCTGGGTCTGGCGGGCCTGGGCGGCCGGGTGAGCCGGCTGGAGGGCGGGGTGCTGTTGGGTTTGTACCTGCTCTACCTGGCCTACAGCGTCCACCGCCAGCAGAACGGCGCCGCGGTGCCCCGGGTGGGGCGCTTCCGCTGGCTGACGGTGTTGTGGCTGGTGTTCACTGCGGCCGGGGTGTATCTGGGGGCCGAGTTCACGGTGCGGGCCGTGGTGCGGCTCACCGAGNTGGCCGGCCTGGGTGACGTGTCCTTCCTGGCGCTGACCGTGGTGGCGGTGGGCTCCTCCCTGCCCGAGCTGAGCGTGAGCTGGAAGGCCGCGGCCAAGGGCTACCACGACATCAGCCTGGGCAACGTGGTGGGCTCCAACATCTGCAACACCTTCCTGGTGGTGGGCCTACCCGCCCTGGTGAAGCCTCTGCCCGTGAGTACGGCGGTGCAGGAGGTGGGCATGCCCTTCATGCTGGGGCTGAGTGCGCTGTTGGTGGTGGTTTCGCGCCGGCGCGTCGCCCCACTCATGGGGGTGGTGATGCTGGCGGCGTTCGCGGCCTTCCTGATCGACCTTTGGTGGCATTTGTAGAGACCACCGCCGGGGCCGCCGACCTCCCGCCCTGGAGGTGGAGGCGGTCTTGCGCCTGATCCAGTAGAATTGGCTGCGTGTCCGACAAGAGACCCGCGCCCTGTTGCCTGTAAAGGGGGCAGGGCCGGCGGCAAACCCATCGAGACGGGAGAGGCCATGATCAACAAACGCAGACCACCCCAGCGAGGTCCGGTGGCGCTGGTGCGCCTGCAGGAAGACGCCTACGACTCCCTGGCCCGCGCCCTGGAGCTGTGCCGCGGCCTGGAGGACCTGGAGCCCGGCCATTCGGTCCTGATCAAGCCCAACTACGTGGGCCTGCCCCGGCGGCCTTATGTGCCTCCCTTCGGGGTGGTCACCACCACCCTGGTGCTGGAGGCCCTGATCCGCCTGCTCCAGGACCACGGCTGCCGGCACATCCTGGTGGGCGACGGCGGCCTGGTCATGCCGGATGTGGAGACCGGCACCGAGATCACCATGGCCCTGCTGGGCGTGCCCACCTTGGCCCGGCGCTACGGCATCGAGCCGGTGGACCTGAACCAGGGGCCGTTCGTGGAGCTGGAGAGCGAGGGGCTCAAGCTCAAGGTCTCGCAGACCGCCCTGGAGGCCGACTTCCTCGTCAGCCTGCCCGTGCTCAAGACCCACAGCCAGTGCCGGGTGTCGCTGGCCCTCAAGAACCTGAAGGGGTGCCTGCACCTGCGTTCCAAGCAGGTCTGCCACGACGCGGGCCTGCACCTGGATGCGAACGTGGCCCGCCTGGCCCGGCTGCTCTACCCCGACCTGGCGGTGATCGACGGGCGCTACGCCCTGGCCCAGGGGCCCTTCGCCACCGGCCGCGCCCGCCGCGCCGACCTGCTCCTGGCTGCGCGCGACGCCCTGGACGCCGACCTGGTGGGCGCAGAGCTGCTGGGCCACCCGCCGCAGGAGGTGCTCCACCTGGCCGAGACCGCACGCCTGCTGGGCCGGGGCCTGGAGCTGCCGCCGGTGGTGGGCGACCTGGACCTGGCCGAGGCCCGCATGGATCTGCCCCACGACTTCGCCTGGGCCGACCCCTACACCCCGGAGGTGTACGCCAAGGCCGGGGTGCGGGGCTTCCTCCTGCCCAAGTACGACGCCAGCCTGTGCACCGGCTGCTCCTACCTCTACAACCCCGCCTTGGTCATGGTCCTGGTGGCAGGGCAGCAGGCCGGCGGCCTGGGCGGGGTGGAGCTGCTCACGGGCAAGCGCACCGCCCCCAGCGGCCGGGCCCGCACTTCCATTCTCATGGGCAACTGCATCATCAAGCAGTTCCGCAAGGACCCCCGCCTGGGCCAAAGGAAGGTGCTCATCCCCGGCTGCCCCCCCAAGCTGAGTCAGGTGGAGAAAGGGCTCGCCGAGGCCGGGGTGCCGGTGAAGCTGGACTACTACTACGGATTCCTGGAGCGCCTGGGCCGGCGCTACCGCCCGGAGGACGGCTTCCTGCCCGCGGACTTCCAGCCCCAGGAGGAGGCATGAGGACTCCCAGGCTGGTATACGCCGACCAGCGGGGCAACATCTACGACCACCCCGAGCTGGGTATGGCCGGTGCGGCCGCAGGCCGCTGGGAGCCGGTGAGCGAGGAGCAGGTGATCCCCCTGCCGCCGGGCAGCGAGCTGTTCCTCCTGCCCGGGCGCCTGCCCGTGGGGGTGGGGCCGGGAGGGCGCTTCGAGGTGCTGGAGCACGACCCCACCCACCCCGGCCGGCCGGTGACCGCGGTGGCCGCTTTCATGGCCCCGGCCCACACCGCTACCCTCTGGGCCGCCTATCAGACCCGACTCGGGGCCCCCAACCTGCCCCTGTTCGCCTATGCTGCGGTGGGCTTCAGCCGGGGGCGCTTCGTGGTGACGGGCCTGCGCGTGGACCCCTCGCCGCGCCAGGACCCGGAGCGCTTCCCCTCGCCCCAGCGCATCGCCGCCCAGGCCCGGCGCCTCCTGCGCCGCTACCGGGACAACCGCCTGTGGCAGCAGCTGGGCACCTGCGCCCTGTCCTACGGCTGTCCCGCGGCGCGCAACCTGATGCTGGGCCGCTGGGAGGCGCCCCTGCCCACCTCGCCGGCCTGCAACGCCCGCTGCCTGGGCTGCCTCAATCACCAGCCCGAGGGCCGCTTCCCCTGCACCCAGCGCCGCATGAACTTCAGCCCCACCCCCCAGGAAGTGGCCGAGGTGGCCCTGCACCACCTGCGTCACGCCCGCGACCCCCTGGTCAGCTTCGGCCAGGGGTGCGAGGGCGAGCCCCTGATGCAAGAAGAACTCATGGCCGCGGCCGTCTCCCGCATCCGCCGGGGTCACCCCACCGGCACCATCAACCTCAACACCAACGGCAGCCGCCCGGAGGTGGTGCGCCGGCTGGTGCGCGAGGGACTCTCCTCCATACGGGTGTCGCTCAACAGCCTCCTCCCCGAACGCCACCGCGCCTACTACCGCCCCCAGGGCTGGTCCCTGGAGGAGGCCGTGCAGAGCATCCGCGAGGTGAAGCGGGCCGGCGGCTTCGCCTCCATAAACCTGCTCACCCTGCCCGGACTCACCGACCGGCCCGAGGAGGTGGCCGCCCTGCGCCGGCTGATCGAGGACACCGAGCTGGACATGATCCAGTGGCGCAACCTCAACATCGACCCCGAGGTGTACCTGGCCGAGCTGGGCCTGGCGCCGCCGGAGGAACGCATGGGCATCGCCGAACTGATCGCCGACCTCAAGCGCCGCTATCCCCGCCTGCGCCACGGCTACTTCAACCCCAAGCTGGAGCCAAGAGCACGGTGAACGGGGAGGCCTCCTTCCGGGTCTGCGTCCTCGAGGAAGGGCTTGGCAGGATCGCCGTCGAGTGCTAAGATGACTACAGAAAGACACGCCTGTTAGCGAAAACCCCCAAGGAAGGCGAGAGTACGTCCAGGGAGGGCGCACCACGTAGGGAGGTGCTCCTATGGCGTTGACCATTGGCTTGATGGCCAAGGTGGGGGTTCAGTCCGCCCTGGCGGCGGGGCAGAGCCAGGCCGCGCAGATGGGACTGGGCCAGAAGGAGGCCCAGGGGTTGGCCGTGGCCAACCTGATGGAGCAGGACTCGGGCAAGGGGCTGATCAAGAACCTGATGAGCCCGGGCGCCGTGGGCAAGGGTCGGCTCCAGGGTACGGGCCTGCAGAAGGACCTGAAGGCCCTGGCCAGCGCGGCGCTCGGCCTGGGTCCGGGCCGCGGCCTCAGTGCCGGCTCTACCCTCAAGCCCCAGGGGCTCCAGGACATGATGGCCGGCGGTGCTTCCATCATCAACCGCATGATCTGACAAGCTCCGAGGTACAGGCGCCGCCCAGGGGCCGGCCGGCCCCTGGGCGGCGCTGCTTTTGGG
>MTPE01000342.1 GCA_002011835.1 Desulfarculaceae bacterium JdFR-95
CCCACCACGCTGTAGGCGAAGCCGTTCTCGATGGCGGTGATCAGGTGGCCGGCGGCGTCGGAGCGGGTGCCCACGTAGAGGGTGTTGCAGTCGGTGAGGAAGGGCTTGGCCCCGGCCGCCTTGACCGCCTCCACGAAGCGACGCACGTACACGGGCCGGATGTAGGCGGTGTTGCCTCGTTCCCCGAAGTGCAGCTTGAGGGCGGTCAGCCCCTTGACCCGCTCCGGCAGGCCCACGCGCTGGATCAGCTCGTCCAGCTTGGCGGTGAGCGGTCGCTTGAGAGTGGCGCGCAGGTCGCAGAAATACACCGTGCTGGCCATGGCAGCTCGCCTCCTTGTGGTCCGGTTTGCTTTTTCCCAGGCTAGGGAAGGGCGGGGGAGGTGTCAAGGCGAGGGGATATTCTGCTCCTTGCCTCGCAGGCGCTCCTTATGCGGTAGGTGGTGGGGAAAGATACTGTAATTTTAGGAGAAATTGTATTATGCTCTAGGCAGGAGCCTGCCGGGAAGGAGGTGCGCCATGAGGCTGAAGCAGAAGCTGGCGTGGAAATGGGGCCTTTGCTTCCTCCTGTTGGTACTGGGGTTGGCCTGGCCGCCGGAGTGGGGCCTGGCCGGGGTCAAGGTCACGATTTACAAGCCGGACAAGGTCTATGAGGGCACCACCCTGATCCCCTTCAACCAGGATCTGGACAACCCGCGCATCATCGAAGTAGACATGGAGGGCAACATCGTCTGGGAGTACCAGGTGCCGGATTTCCTCAGGCACAACACCAATCCCGGCTTCGACGTGGACCTCATGGACAACGGCAACCTGCTGGTCACCTTTGCCGGCTACGGCGTGGTGGAGATGGACCGCGAGGGCAACTTCGTGTGGGAGTACCGGACCCGCAAGGTGTCCCACGACGCCGACCCCCTGCCCAACGGCAACGTGATCATGGCCTTCGGGGACGAGGACACCATGGACGACGCCCAGGTCAGGGAGGTGAACCGCCAGGGCGAGGTGGTCTGGCAGTGGTTCGCGCGCAGTGTCTTCGGAGATCCGCCCTACAGCGAGGTGAGTTGCGACGGCTACACCCATACCAACGGCGTGGTGCGTCTGGACAACGGCGACACCCTGGTGAGCCTGCGCAACTTCGACTTCCTGGCCCAGGTGGATTCCTCCGGGAATCTGGTGCGGATCGTGGGGGAGGGTGTGGTCTATTCCCCCCACGGCCCGGGGATGAGCGGGGGGCATCTGCTGGTGGCCTCCCAGAGGCCCCTGTCCTGCTACCTGGACGGATCCTCCAAGCAGAGTGTGACGGTGGTCCCGGCCCAGGAGCTGGACCTGGAGACCGGCCAGGTGCTGTGGCAGTACGGGACGGGATCAGACTGGGAACACCAGCTCACCCGCCACGTCAGCCGCCTGCCCAACGGCAACACCCTGGTGGTGGGCAGCACCAAGATCGTGGAGGTCACCTCCAGCGGGGAGGTGGTCTGGCAACTGGAGTGGGACGAGCCCGCCCCCACCCGGGAGGAGATTGCCAAGCGCGGCTTCTACGTGGCCATACGGATTCCGGCCGAGTAGCCTGATGCCGGTGCCCGAAGCGAGCCCGCCCCCCGGTGTGGGGGGCGGGCTTTTGCTGTTGCGGGGCGGTCTCAGAGGGGCTTTTCCCTTCGCCGCCGGCGGGAGAGGATCACCCCCAGGCCGGTGAACATCAGGGCCATGGCGCTGCCCATGTGCACCAGGTCTATGGTCACGATGAAGGGCGGGGGCAGGTAGAGGCCCAGGTTGCGCAGCACCTTCATGAGGCCGCTGGCGGCCAGGAGGGCAAACAGGATCCAACCCCAGGCCGTGCCCGGCCCCCACAGCCAGCGGATACGCACCCCGCGCAGGTACAGGCCGATACGCCAGGCCAACAGCCCCAAGACCAGGGCCACGGCCAGGTAGTGCAGGCTGGCGGTGGTGTAGAAGTCGGCCGCCCAGCCCAGGCCGGGGATGTCGGTGAGGTAGTAGCGCTTGTAGATGGGCATCTGGCCGAAGCCGGTGAACAGGGCCAGCCCGATGCCGATGCCGTAGAGCCAGTGGGAAAGGGGTCCAGAGTAGGGGTGTTCCTGGCGCATCACCGCTCACCTCCCTTCCGGCCGCCCTTGCCCGCGGCCAGGCGGCCCAGGCCCGCGGCCAGGCCCGCCACCGGGGCCAGGGCCAGGGCCCAGGTCAGGTTGCCCACCTCGGCCATGGTGTCGGCCACCGGGCCCATGAGGGGCCGGCCGGCCAGGGCGGCCCGCTTGGCCCGGCGGGGGGCCTTGATGCCGCTTTCCTGGGCCCACTGGGCGCGGTCGGCCTTGAGCGCGCGGTTGATCTCGTGGAAGGGTATGGCCGAGACGTAGATGGTGTTGGTGCCGCCGTTCTCGAACAGGCCGTAGAGGTAGTCGCGCCAGCGCTCCTCGCCGGCGCCGTCGGCCTTGGCCTTTTGCTTGGCCAGGGCGACGGCCTTTTTCACCTGCTGGTCGCGGGGGCCGATGGACTGGATCTGCTCGGGGCAGACCTCGATGCAGCGGGGCAGCTTGCCCTGGGCCACCAGGGGGGTGCAGCGGTGGCACTTGAACATCACCCCGTTGCCCGCGTAGGAGGGCATGATGTCCAGGTAGATGCCCAGGCCGCTCTGGCGCTGGGGGATGTGCCAGGGGCAGACCTTGCGGCACTTGGCCCCGCCCAGGCAGATGTCGGGGTCGATACGTACGATGCCGTTCTTCTCCACCCGGCTGGCGCCGAAGGGACACAGGTCCACGCAGGGGGGGTTGAGGCAGTGCATGCAGCGGCGGGGGATGTTGACCTCCACCTCCTCGCCCTTGTGCGTGAGGCTGAGGTGCTCCACGTAGAGCCAGTTGTAGGGGGTGAGGCGGTCGGAGACGTCCTTTTTCTTCGACCAGTCCTCGATGGGCACCCGGGAGGGGAAGGGCTTGGGCATGGGCTCGACCGGATCGGGTACGGTCTCCTGCCACTGTTCGCGGCAGGCCTCCACACACTGCTCGCAGCCGATGCAGCGGCTGATGTCCAGCACCGTACACAGAGGCTCGCCCACGGCCGCACCGGCCGAGCGCGGCCGGGGTATGCCGCTGGCCGCCAAGCCCGCGGCCGCGGCCAGGCCTCCCTTGAGGAGCTGGCGTCGAGTCGGGGAGAATTTCATCGCGCTCCCTCCTTGCTTCAAGTTGACCGGGCCTAGGGGCAGGCACGGGGTGGTTCTGGACTAAAAGATAAGCAAGGGGCGTGCCGGGGCCAGCCCCACCGACAGGAGGGCGACAGGTTAATCATATCGGCGAGATAGAGAATCTTTTCGGTTTGGGGGTTGGTTAAGGAGTGGTTAACATGATAACCCGAAACGTTAACCATCCATGCCCAGCCGCTTCATGCGCTTCCACAGGGTGACCCGGCTGATACCCAGCAGTTGTGCGGCCTTGGTCTTGTGTCCCCCGGTGGCGGCCAGGGCCTGACGGATCTCGCGGCGCATGCGCTCCTCGCGGGAGGCCAGGCCGGCCAGGGGGACGGGGCCGGGCTTGGCCTGGGGGTCGAGGATGTGGGGGGGCAGGTGTTGGGGCTGGATGAGGCCCTGGGGGCAGGTGACGAAGGCGTATTCGATGGCGTTGATCAGCTCGCGCACGTTTCCCGGCCAGGGGTAGGCCATCAGCGCCTGCATGGCCTCGGGTGCCAGTCCGGTGATGTCGCGGCCGCTGCGCAGGCGCACCCGCTCCACGAAGGTCTCGGCCAAAAGCGGTATGTCTTCCACCCGCTCGCGCAAGGGGGGCATGGTGATGGGCACCACGTTGATCCGGTAGTAGAGGTCCTGGCGGAAGCGTCCCTCCTCCACCAGGCGGGCCAGGTCCTGGTTGGTGGCGCTGATGATGCGCACGTCCACCTTGATGGGGGTGTGGGAGCCCACGCGTTCGATCTCGCCCTCCTGCAGCACACGCAGCAGCTTGATCTGCACCGTGGGGGGAAGGTCGCCGATCTCGTCCAGGAACAGGCTGCCGCCGCTGGCGGCCTCGAAGCGGCCCTTGCGCTGGCGGTCGGCGCCGGTGAAGGCGCCCTTTTCGTGGCCGAACAGCTCGCTTTCGATCACGGTCTCGGGCAGGGCGGCGCAGTTGACGCGGATGAAGGGGCCGTCGGCGCGGGGGGAGCGGCGGTGGATGGCCGCGGCGGCCAGCTCNTTGCCGGTGCCGCTCTCGCCCAGGATGAGTACCGGGGCGGTGGAGGCGGCGGCGGCNTCNAGCAGCTGCACCACCTGGCGGATGGCGGGTGAGGTGCCGATGATGCCCTGGTAGCCGTAGCTCTGTTTGAGCTGGCGGCGCAGGCCGCTGATCTGGCGGTCCTTCTCCACCAGCTCCGTGACGTCGCTGATGGTCTCCACCCCGCCGATGACGTTGCCGTGCTGGTCGTGGAGGATGGTGGCGTTCTTGAGCAGGTGCACCACCCGGCCGTCGCGGCGGCGCAGGGGGCATTGCTTGTTCTCCACCC
>MTPE01000178.1 GCA_002011835.1 Desulfarculaceae bacterium JdFR-95
CGGCGGCCTCTCCTTTTGTTCTGCTTGTACTTCGCCGTATCTACAATGTTCAACCTGGGGGGTAAAAGTCAAGGGGGTAAGTGGGGGCAGGGCAAGCGCTTGACAAGCAGGTGTGAGTTGGGGATAGTTGGCTGGTAGGTATTAAGAGCAGCTAGGTCAGGAAGACCCGGCGGCGCGAGGGGCCAGAAGGCCGGGGAGAGGACCGCAAGAGAGGCTTTCGGGGCTGGGCGGTAGCCCAGAGGGTGGGGGGAGAGGCGCGGGCGAGAGGAGGCCCGGCGGTCCTACGGAGACTCTCCACAGCATCACAGCCAACACAAGATCCAGGCCAGAAGGCTGCCGATCCCTTCATGAAGAGGGGTGGGCGGCCTTTTTGTGTCCTGGGGATGTGGAAGGAGAAGCGAGGATGCGAGGACTGAAGGTTTTGGCTCTGGCCGTAGTGCTGACCTTGGGTTTGGCTTGGCCGGCGGCGGCCCACTTTGGCATGGTGATTCCGCAGAGTGACATGGTTTCGCGGCCGGGTCCGCTGAGCGTGGAGCTGCGCTTCTGGCACCCCATGGAGAACAAGGGGATGGACCTTCTGCGGCCGGTGAAGGTGGGCGTGGACCTCNACGGCAAGAAGACCAGCCTGCTCAAGTCGCTGCAGGAGGTGAAGCTGCAGGGNAAGAAGGTATGGCGCTTCACCTATCAGATCCGCCGGCCGGGGGACTACATCTTTTATATGGAGCCCCAGCCCTATTGGGAGCCGGCGGAGGACAAGTTCATCATTCATTACACCAAGACCGTGGTTGACGCCTTGGAGGCCGAGGAGGGTTGGGACCGGCCGGTCGGTCTGCCGGTGGAGATCATTCCTTTGACCCGGCCCTATGGCCTGTGGGCGGGCAACTGCTTTACCGGTCAGGTGGTGATGCGGGGCAAGCCGGTACCGGGGGCCGAGGTGGAGGTGGAGTTCTTCAACCCCAAAGGGGAGCGCAAGGCTCCGGCCGGGCCCTTCGTGACCCAGGTGGTGAAGGCCGACGCCAACGGTGTGTTCACCTACACCATGCCCTGGGGGGGCTGGTGGGGTTTTGCCGCCCTGCTTTCTGACCCCAAGGTCAAGCTGAAGAAGGACGGCAAGGACAAGGAAGTGGAGCTGGGCGGCGTGATCTGGGTATATGCCGCTCCGGTCAAGTAGGGCCTGAGGACCTTTTTCTCCGGGGCCCTGGCGCCTGGAAGCAAGCCTACCTCCCGCTCCACCAGGGCCAGGGCCCCATCCCCTTCTTTGCGGGGAGCGAGCCGATGCATATCTCCGAAGGCGTACTGTCCGCGCCGGTGTTGGCCTCGGGTGCCGCGGTGGCCGCGGCGGGCCTGGCCGTGGGGCTGAAGAAGCTGGACTATGACCGCCTGCCCCAGGTGGGTATCCTGGCGGCGGGGTTTTTCGTGGCCTCGCTGGTCCACGTACCCATCGGCCCCACCAAGGCGCATCTGGTGCTCAACGGCCTGTTGGGCCTGCTTTTGGGCTGGGCCGCCTTTCCCGCAATATTCGTGGGCCTGGCCTTGCAGGCGGTGCTGTTCCAATATGGCGGGCTCACCACCCTGGGAGTGAACACCACCTCCATGGCCCTGCCCGCGGTGGTGGTGTATCTGCTGTTCAGCCGCCTGGCCCAGGGGCAGGGGCGCCTAGCCTGGGTGGCTGGTTTTGGGGCCGGGTTCTTGGGCATCTTGTTCTCGGCCCTGATGGTCTCGGGCGCCTTGGCGGCCTCGGGCGAGGCCTTCTCCTCGGTGGCGCGGCTGGTGATAGTGGCTCATGTGCCCATAATGTTCGTGGAAGGGATACTTACAGCGGTAATCGTAGCATTCCTGGGGCGAGTACGGCCGGCCATGCTGGGCGGAGCCAGCCCCGGAGTGTCCAAGGAGGCGGGTCGATGAGGCGTGTAGCGTTTTTGCTGATCGCGGCCCTGGCCCTGGCCGCGACCCCGGCCTGGGCCCACCGGGTCAATGTGTTCGCCTACGTGGAGGGAAACCAGCTCAAGGGCGAGGGCTATTTCCCCGGCGGGGCCAAGGCCGAGGGCTGCAAGGTGGAGCTGGTGGATCAGGGGGGCAAGGTGTTGGCCCAGACCGTGACCGACAAGCAGGGGGCCTTCACCCTGCCCAAGCCCAAGGCTGACCCGCCGCTCACCTTGATCCTCTATGCGGGCGGCGGCCACCGCGCCACCTACCAGCTCACGGCCGCTGACCTGGGAGTGGCTTCCGGCGGGTCGGCGCCGGCGGCCCAGGCCGCGGCGGCAGGCTCACCTTCTGCCCAGGCCACTGCTGGTGCCACGGCCACGGTGGACCCGGCCCAGGTGCAGGCCGCAGTGGAGCGGGCCCTGGACCGCAAGCTGGCCCCGATCCGGGCCATGCTGGCGCGCATGGAGGCCGACCGTGGCATCGGGGTGCAGGACGTGGTGGGAGGCCTGGGTTGGATCTTGGGTCTGGTGGGGCTGGCGGCCTGGATGCGCTATCGCAAACAGGGTTAAACACGATATGTTGTGGGTTGTGCCCACCATAAACAACGGCATCCTGTAGTATGCACCTGGAGACCTTCGCCAAGGGGGACAGCCCCCTGCACTGCCTGGACCCACGCGCCAAGCTGGTGGCCGCAGCGGCCTACAGCCTGGTGGTGGGTCTGGGCACCACCCTCGCCCTGGGCTGGGCGGCTTTGGGGGTGGCCCTGGCGGCGGTGCTGGTGGCCCGTCTGCCCCTGGGGTCGGTGGCGCGTCGCCTGGGGGCGGTCAACCTGTTCATGGCCCTGTTGTGGGTGATGCTGCCCTTGCGCTTGGTGCCGGCGCCCGCCTCCTTCTGGGGCCTGAGCTGGGAGTGGGACCCCGCCGGCCTGCGCCTGGCCGGGGTCATCACCCTCAAGGCCAACGCCATCGCCCTGGTACTCATGGCCCTGTTGGCCACCAGCACCATCAACGACCTGTTCCACGCCCTGGCCCACCTGCGCGTACCCACAAAGCTGGTCCAAATATTCCTGTTCTTCTATCGTTACCTCCACGTGCTCCACCAGGAGTACCACCGCCTGACCCAAGCCATGCGCGCCCGGGGCTTCGCCCCTGGCAACAACCTGCATACCTACCGCAGCTATGCCCACCTGGCCGGCGTGCTCCTGGTGCGCAGCTACGACCGAGCCCAGAGAGTGTACCAAGCCATGCTCTGCCGCGGCTACACCGGCACCCTCTGGCTCCTGGACCACTTCACCTGGGGCAGCCGCGAGAACCTCTTTCTGGTAATATCCAGCTTGATCATCGCCGCCTTGAGCTGGCTGGCCCTGGAGTCGAGCACGTGGACCTGATCCGCATGGAGGACATATGGTTTGCCTACCCCGAAGGCCCCCCTGTGCTGAAGGGCCTGGACTTCACCCTGCCCGCCGGGGGCCGCATCGGCATCACCGGCCCCAACGGCGCGGGCAAGTCCACCCTGTTCATGCTGGCCATGGGTCTTCTCGTCCCCGACAAGGGTAAAATCTGGGTCTTTGGTAAACCNATGGCGACAGAAGAAGACTTCCGCCAGATACGTACCCGCCTGGGATACTGCTTCCAAGACCCCGACGACCAACTGTTCTGCGCTACGGTGCGCGAAGACGTGGCCTTTGGGCCCCTCAACCAGGGCCGCAGCCGCCAGGAGGTCTTGGAGCTGGTGGAACAGACCCTGGAACGCCTGGGCCTGACCGGCTTTGCCGAACGGGTCACCTATCACCTCTCCGGCGGCGAGAAGCGCCTGGTCTCCCTGGCCACGGTGCTGGCCATGCAGCCCGAGGCCCTGCTCCTGGACGAACCCACCGCCGGCCTGGACGAAGACACCCGGGCCCGGCTGGAGGAGATCCTGCTGCAAAGCGAGCTGGCCTGGGCCATCGTCTCCCACGACCGCGACTTCCTCGAGCGTACCTGCCACCAGATCCTGGCCATGAAGGACGGGACCCTCTCCCCCGCCGATCGGCGGTGGATCACCGCTGATGGCGTGAGGCATTCGGGGCCGTGTCAGTAGCCGGGCCTGAGTCGCCGGACTCCCATGCCCGGATGGGGAATTAGGGTACTTCAACCCCGGCATCGGGTCGGGGTCAGGATTCCTGCCTCGTCGCCAACGTTCCCCATGCCCAGCCCCGGCCCCGGCCGCGGACCGGCGGCGGTGGATCACCGCAGATGGCGTGAGGCATGCGGGCCGTGTCAGTAGCCGGCTCTGAGTCGCCGGGCTCCCGTACCCGGAGCAGGAATTAGGGTACAGCGAACCCAGGCAACGGGCGGTGTCTGGAACGGCCTGCCTCGTCGCCAACGTCCCCTGTGCCCCAGGCGACAAGATGTGTCCCAAGGTCCGGCGGTGTCGCCGCTGTCCCATCTCCGCAGCGGGCCGGGGGCCGTGGTCCGGGGAGCGGGCCGTCCTGCCGCCGTTTGGCTCTCCGGCTGGCGTCCCAAAAGAGAGGTATGGGCCATTGCTGTTTCCCGCCCCCCCGCCCTGGGGCG
>MTPE01000176.1 GCA_002011835.1 Desulfarculaceae bacterium JdFR-95
CGAAAAATCCCCCGCCAGGTTTCTTTGGGGAAGGGGGGCCAGGGGGGAACCCCCTTTCTTTTTCCAAAGAAAGGGGTTTCCCCCCTGCTCTCACCCCACCACCTGAGCGATCTTGGCCGCGGCCTCGCTCATGCTGGCGGCCACTTCGAAGGACAGGCCGCTTTGGTTGAGGATGCGGCGTCCTTCCTCCACGTTGGTGCCTTCCAGGCGCACCACCAGGGGGACCTTGAGGTCCACCTTGCGGGCGGCGCCCACCACGCCGGAGGCGAGCACGTCGCAGCGGAGGATACCGCCGAAGATGTTGATGAGGATGGCCTTCACCTTGGGGTCGGCCAGGATGATCTCGAAGCCTTTGGCCACCATCTCCTCGCTGGCGCCGCCGCCCACGTCCAGGAAGTTGGCGGGCTCGGCGCCGGCCATCTTGATCACGTCCATGGTGGCCATGGCCAGGCCGGCGCCGTTGACCATGGTGCCCACGTTGCCGCCCAGGCGAATGTAGTTGAGGCCGATCTCCTGGGCCTTGCGTTCCAGGGGGTCGGTTTCTTCGGGGTCGGCCAGTTCGGCGATCTCGGGGTGGCGGCGCAGGGCGCTGTCGTCGAAGTTGAGCTTGGCGTCCANNGCCAGCAGGTCGCCGTCCTGGGTGANCACCAGGGGGTTGATCTCGGCCAGGGTGGCTTCTTTTTCCCAGGCNAGGCGCACCAGGCCCTTGATCAGGGCCGTGCCCTGGCGCAGGGCCTTGCCCGTGATCCCGCAGCCGAACAGCAGCTTGCGGGCCTGGAAATCCCACAGGGGCTGGCCGGGGGCCACCTGGGTGGTGAAGATCTTTTCCGGGTGTTGGGCGGCCACCTCCTCGATGTCCATACCGCCGGCGGGCGAGGCCATGACCGTGTGGCATTCGTGGGTGCGGTCCAGGACCACGGCCAGGTAGAGTTCGCGGTCGATCCGGGTGGCCTCCTCCACCCACACCTTGCGTACCAGCTTGCCCTCGGGGCCGGTCTGGTGGGTGACCAGGGTCATGCCCAGTATCTGCCGGGCGGCTTGGAGGGCCTCTTCCGGGGAGCCGGCCAACTTGACGCCACCGGCCTTGCCGCGGCCGCCGGCATGGACCTGGGCCTTGATCACCACCGGCCCGCCGCCGAGGTCCTGGGCGGCTTGGCGGGCCTCCTCCGGGGTGGTGGCCAGGGCGCCGTTGGGTACGGGTACGCCGTATTCTTTGAGCAGAGCCTTGGCCTGATACTCGTGTACGTTCATGGTCTGCTTCGTCCTCCCGAACCTGGTGTGGCGGTGGTGTTGGCGGCAGTCTATAACAGCCGGGGTGCGGGCGCAAGCGGCGGGGTGGAGACGCATTTTTCCCTAGCCAGGCGCGCATAATTGTGCTATCCAGCACTAGCTGGGGAGCAAAGGACCCTTGCGCGACTCATCTTACGGAAAAACTTGATTAACTTCGCATAACAACGTATAAAGGGGCGGACGCCTATTCTCCGGGCCCCAGGCGTTCACACGGGGGCCGGGTGAAGCTGCTCCGCTCCATAGAGGGTGTGAGGAACCAACCTGCGCGAGGAGAGGTGGGGATGAGTATCAAGGTCAACCCGAAGGTCATAGAGGAGCTGAAAGAATTCGGCCTCAAAGATGCCGGCCAATGTTACCACTGCGGCAACTGTACCGCGGTGTGTCCCCTGTCCACCCCTGAGAACTCATTTCCTCGCAAGTTCCAGCGGTGGGTGCAGCTGGGCTTGGAGGACAAGATAAAGCAGTCACCCGATCCCTGGCTGTGCTACTACTGCGGCGAATGCTCGGACAACTGTCCCCGCGGCGCCGACCCGGGCGAGACCATGATGGCCATGCGCCGCTACCTCACCGCCAGCTACGACTGGACCGGATTCGCCCGCAGGTTCTACACCTCCGAGGTGTTCGAGGTGGTGGCCGTGGCCCTGGTGGCGGCCTTCATCGGGGTGCTGTTCCTCATCTTCGGCCGCTGGAGCGAGGCCCTGGCCAAGCCGGGCATCGCCCTCAACGTATTCGCCCCCAACAAGGTGATCGAGATCCTGGACCTGATCATGGCCGCGGGGCTCTCCTTCTTCCTGCTCAGCAACGTCTGGCGCTGCATCAAGATCGTCCACGGCCAGCTCATGGGCAAGATCCCCTTCAAATACTACAAGGACAAGTTCATCGACCTGCTGTGGAACTTCATCACCCAGTGGCAGTTCTCCAAGTGCCACGACAAGATGCAGTGGGCGGTGCACCTGCTGATCATGACCGGCTACAGCTCGGTCTTCCTCATGGTGGTGGTGTTCCTGCGCTGGTTCCAGCGTGACGCGGTGATCGACCCCGAGTGGCCCTTGGTCAGCGCCATCATGACCCTGGTGGGCTACTACGCCACCGCCGCCATCCTCTACGGCACCACCTATGCCCTCATCGGGCGCATCAAGAAGTCCAAGGCCCCCTACAAGAACTCCCACGGCACCGACTGGATGTTCCTGATCCTGTTGCAGCTCACCACCATCACCGGCATCCTGGTGCACGTGTTCATCTACCTGGAGTGGCCTTTGGCCTGCTACGTGATCTACATGATCCACCTCATGGTGGCGGTACCCATGCTCACCCTGGAGGTGCCCTTCGCCAAGTGGGCCCACCTGGCCTACCGTCCGGTGGTGCTCTACATCAACGAGGTGAAGAAGGCCTATCTGGCCGACCATCCTCAGGCCGCCGAGCAAGAGGAGGCCCCGGCCGAGGCCGAGGCCGCGGCCGAGGCGGCATAAAAGCCGAGCCGAATCATCGCAGGGCAAAAGCGGCTCCCCGTCTGGGGGGGCCGCTTTTTTCGTCTCCGCGCGGGACAGCAGGGCAGGGCGATCACGCCCCTTCCGGGGCGGGGAGGTTTTCTGGTGCCGGAGCCGACGTGCGCCGCGGGCGGCGCAGAGGACGGCTCAGCCGGCGCAGGAAACGGCGCGCCTCCAGGAAAGGCCGGCGCACATCACCCGCCACCGGCTGCAAGCGGTACAGCCCGTCCTCGCCCAGCTCCAGGCGTACCGCCGCCCCCGGCGGGGGCGGAGCCTCGCCCTGGAAATGGGCCAGGGTGGACCAGCCCCCCCGTGTCCGCACCAGGGCCAGCCCCAGGGGCGCAGGGAAGCCCTCCGGCGGCGTGTGCAACAGGGTGGCGGCCAACACCCGGCCCCCGATGCGTCCAGGCGGCTCCTCCGGCGGGGCCGGCGCTGGCGGCTGAATCACCGGCGCGTAATGCGCCTGCCAGGGCCCCACCTCGCGCAAGGCCCGCGTGGCCGGCACCAGGATGGTCACCAGGTTGTTGTTGCCCAGGCCCCCGATGGACTGGGTGAGCGCCACTTCCGGCTCCCGCGGCAGCCGCCGCGCCGCCTCCACCTGCCCCGTGAGCAGCCAATAGGCCTCCACCACCTGCGCCAGACCCGAGGCCCCCACCGGATGTCCCCGCGCCTTGAGCCCGCCAGAGGGATTGATGGGAATGTCTCCCCCCACCTCGCTGCGGCCCTCCAACACCGCCCGCCAACCCTGACCCGCCGGGAACAGACCCAGGTCCTCCGCCCCCATGATCTCGAACATGGTGAAGGCGTCGTGTACCTCGGCGAAGTCCACCTGCTCCGGGTTCACCTGCGCCATGGCGTAGGCCTGCATGGCCGCCCGCCGCGTAGAGTTGAATCCCACCAGCCGCCCCCGCCGCGTCACCTCGGCCGAGTCGGTGGCATGCCCGATGCCCGCTATGCGCACCTCCCCCCGCCGGCTGGACAGCACCACCGCCGCCGCCCCGTCCGTGATCGGCGCACAGTCGTACAAGCACAAGGGGTCCGCCACCATGCGTGAGGCCTGGTACTTCTCCGGCGTGATGGGCTTGCGGAACTGGGCCAGGGGGTTCAGCGCCCCCCGGGCGTGGTTCTTCACCGCCACCCGGCACAGCGCCTCCTTGAGCAACCCCAGGTCTATGCCCGCCGCCTCGGCATAGGCCACCGTGATCAGCGCCGCCAAGGCCGGCATGGACGCCCCATAACGCCGCTCGCTGGGCGCGATCACCTCCGCCAGGATGCGGGTGATGGTGCGCGTGGGCAGCCCGGTCATCTTCTCCCCCGCCGCCACCAACGCGCTCTCCCGATAGCCCGAGGCCACGGCGAAGAACGCCGTTTCCAAAGCCCCCGCCCCGGTGCTGCTGGCCGTCTCCACCCGACTGCTGGCCGCACCCCCCAGACCCAGCCGGTCCGCCAAGGCCACCGCCAGGTTGCCCTCGCCGGTGAACTCCTCCGGGTTCATCACCCCCAGGTACACCGCCTCCACCTCGTCCAACCCAGCCTGCGACAACGCCTCCCCCGCCGCCCGGGCCAACAGGTCCACCAGCGAGACCTCCGCCCGGCCAAAAGGCGTCAGCGCCGCACCCGCTATGTACACCGGCGTAGGCATGATCACTTATATGATAACAGACCGGGGGGAAACCCCTTTCTTTGGAAAAAGAAAGG
>MTPE01000248.1 GCA_002011835.1 Desulfarculaceae bacterium JdFR-95
GGGGGGCAAGGGCAATCGCCACTTCGCCACCAGCACCCGCCGCGCCCCCCGCTTCGCCCAGCCGGGCCGGCCCGGCCAGCAGCGGCGCCTGCGCCTGGAGCTGAAGCTGTTGGCCGACGTGGGGCTGATCGGCCTGCCCAACGCGGGCAAGTCCAGCCTGGTGCGGGCGGCCACCGCGGCCCGGCCCAAGGTGGCCGACTATCCCTTCACCACCCTGCGTCCGCACCTGGGGGTGGTGGAGGTGGTGCCGGGCGAGCCCTTCGTCCTGGCCGACATCCCGGGGCTGGTGGCCGGGGCCCACAAGGGTGCGGGTCTGGGGCTGAAGTTCCTGCGCCACGTGGAACGCACGCGGCTGTTCGTATTGGTGGTGGACACCGCCGCCGAGGACCCCTACAATGACCTCCAGACGGTGCTGGCCGAGCTAAGCGCCTATGATTCCAGGCTGAAAGAGCGGCCGGCCCTGGTGGCGGCCAACAAGGTGGACCTGCCCGCCGCGCGCGAGGTGCTGGAGGTGTTCACCCAGTTGGCCCAGGAGGAGGGCCTGCAAGTATTCCCGGTCAGTGCGCTCACCGGCCAAGGGGTGCCCGAGCTGATGGCCGAGATACACCGCCGTCTCTACGGAGAGGCTGCATGACACGCTCCGAGCTGATCGCCAAGAGCCGCCGGGTGGTGGTCAAGGTGGGCTCGGCAGTGCTCACCGACCCGGACCAGGGCCTGGACCGGGCGCGGGTGGAGCGCCTGGCCGGCCAGGTGGCCCGGCTGGCCACGGCCGGACGGCAGGTGGTGCTGGTCTCCTCCGGGGCCATCGCCAGCGGCCGGGCCAAGGCGGGCATCCCCCCGGGCCGGGAGCTGAGCCTGCCCGAGAAGCAGGCCGCCGCCGCCCTGGGCCAGGCCGGGCTGGTGCAGGCCTGGGAGGAGGCCTTCGCCGCCCACGGCCGCCAGGCGGCCCAGATCCTGCTCACCGCGGCCGACCTGCGCAGCCGGCGGCGCTTCACCAATGCCCGCGCCACCATGCTCACCCTCCTGGAGTGGGGCATCATCCCGGTGGTGAACGAGAACGACACCGTCAGCGTGGCCGAGATCAAGCTGGGCGACAACGACAACCTGGCCGCCATGCTCACCAACCTGTTGGGGGCCGAGCTGCTGATCATCCTCACCAACGTGGACGGCATCCTGGACGACGACCCCCGGCGAAACCCCCGGGCGCGCTTGATCCCGGAGGTGGAGCGGGTGGAGGCGGAGCTGCTCCGGGCGGCCAGCGCCCAGCCCGGCGCGGTGGGCAGCGGGGGCATACTCTCCAAGGTGCGGGCGGCCGACACCGTGGCCCGCTGCGGGGCGCACACCATCGTGGCCAACGGCCTGGTGGACGGGGTGTTGGACCGGCTGGCCGCGGGCGAGGAGCTGGGCACCCTGTTCCGGCCCCGGCCCAGTCCCCTGAGCAGCCGCAAGCACTGGATCGCCTTCACCGCTCCGGGCGGAGGCGAGGTGGTGGTGGACGAAGGCGCGGTGCGCGCCCTGGTGGAGGGAGGCAAGAGCCTGCTGGCCGCGGGCGTGCGCGAGGTACGGGGCGACTTCAGCGCCGGCAGCGCGGTCAAGGTCCTGGGGCCGGGCGGGGTTATACTGGGCGTGGGCCTGTGCAACTACTCCAGCCAGGAGCTGGAGGCGGTCAAGGGCCTGCACTCGGACCAGATCCGCCAGCGCCTGGGCCGGCCCAACCACCACGAGGTGATCCACCGCGACAACCTGGTGGTCTTCGATCTGCAGGAGGAGGAGTCCCTGGCATGTCTGTTGAGCAATTAGTAGAGGAGATGTGCAAAAACGCCCGCGCCGCGGCCCGCCGCCTGGCCACCGCCTCCACCGCGGTGAAGAACCGGGCGCTCACCCGCATGGCCGAGGAGATCGAGGCTCGGCAGGAGGCCATCGCCCAGGCCAACGCCCGCGACCTGGAGGCGGCCCGCGAGGCGGGACTGTCCGCGGCCATGATCGACCGCCTCACCCTGTCGCCGGCGGTGCTGGCCTCCATGGCCCAGGGCCTGCGCGAGGTGGCCGCCCTGCCCGACCCCGTGGGCGAAGTCACCGGCATGTGGCGCCGCCCCAACGGCCTGGTGGTGGGGCGCATGCGCATCCCCCTGGGCGTGATCGGCTTCATCTACGAGTCCCGGCCCAACGTCACCACCGACGCCGCCGGCCTGTGCCTGAAGTCGGGCAACGCCGTGGTGCTCAAGGGGGGCAAGGAGGCCATCCACTCCAACCTGGCCCTGGCCGAGATCATCCGCGACGTGCTGGAGGAGACTGGCCTGCCCACCGCCGCGGTGCAGGTGGTCCCCACCACCGACCGCGCCGCCACCGCCGCGCTGCTGAAACTGGACGAGCTGGTGGACGTGATCATCCCCCGCGGCGGCGAGGGCCTGATCCGCTTCGTGGCCCAGAACTCCACCATCCCGGTGCTCAAGCACTACAAGGGCGTCTGCCACGTCTACGTGGACCGCTACGCCGACCTGGACATGGCCGAGGCCATATGCATCAACGCCAAGTGCCAGCGGCCCGGGGTGTGCAACGCCATGGAGACCCTCTTGGTGCACCAGGCCGTGGCCGAGACCTTCATCCCCCGCATCACCGCCGCCCTGCGCGAGCGAGGCGTGGAGATACGCGGCTGCCAGAACACCTGCCACCTGGACCCCCAGGCCCTTCCCGCCAGCGAACAGGACTGGCCGGCCGAGTTCCTGGACCTGATCCTGGCGGTGAAGGTGGTGGAGTCCATGGACCAGGCCCTGGACCACATCGCCGCCTACGGCAGCCAGCACACCGAGGCCATCGTCACCCGCGACTACGACCGCGCCCAGCGCTTCCTGGCCGCGGTGGACAGCTCGGTGGTGCTGGTCAACGCCTCCACCCGCTTCAACGACGGGGGGCAGTTGGGCCTGGGGGCGGAGATCGGCATCAACACCAGCAAGCTGCACGCCTTCGGGCCCATGGGCCTGGCCGAGCTGACCACCACCAAGTTCATCGTCTACGGCTCGGGCCAGTTGCGCCAGTAGGAGGGAGGAAGCGCGCCGTGGCAGAGAAGCTGGCCGTGTTCGGCGGCACCTTCGACCCCGTGCACCTGGCCCACCTGCGCGCCGCCCTGGAGGCGGCCGAGGAGATCGGCCTGGACCGGGTGCTGTTCATGCCCTGCGCCGCCCCGCCCACGGGCAAGACCGTGGTGGCCAGCCCGGCCCAGCGCCTGCACATGCTGCGGCTGGCCACGGCCGACAACCCCCGCTTCGGGGTCACCGACCTGGAGATCCGCCTGGGCGGCACCAGCTACACGGTCAACACCCTGGCCCACCTGGCGGCGGAGAACCCCGACGCCCGCATCTACTTCCTGATCGGGGCCGACGCCTTCTTCCACCTGCACACCTGGTACCAGCCGCTCAAGCTGTTCGACTACGCCGACTTCGTGGTCATGGCCCGGCCCCGCTCGCCCCACGCCGAGCTGCTGGAGTACATGCAGCGCCGCCTGCACCCGGACTTCGCCCTCTCCCACCAGGGCTGGGTGCGCCTGCCCGGCAAGGGCGGCGCCAAGTGGGTGCCCACCACCCTGCTCAACATCTCCAGCACCGCCATCCGGCGCCGGGCCAAGGCCGGGCTGTCCCTCACCTACCTTGTGCATCCCGCGGTGGAGGAATATATTAATCGTATGGAGCTGTACCGCGATCCCGCCGCTTCGGCCGAATCCCACGCCCGTCGGGGAGTGGTCCGCCACCCATGAGGAAACGTCCCCCCAGGCCGACCGACGCCCGCGCCGCGGCCATGCTCTGTGCCGCCGCCGCCCTGCAGCGCAAGGCCCAGGACCTGTTGCTGCTGGAGGTGGGCGAGCTGGTGGGCTACACCGACTACTTCCTCCTGGCCAGCGGCCGCTCCACCCGCCAGGCCACCGCCATCGCCGAGGCCATCGCCCGGGTGATGAAGAAGGCCGGCCGCAAGCCCATGGGCAGCGACGGCATCCGCGAGGGCCGCTGGGCCCTGCTGGACTTCGGCGAGGTGGTGGTGCACGTGTTCCACGAGCCGGTGCGCCGCTTCTACGACCTGGAGTCCCTGTGGGGGGACGCACCGCGCGTGGAGCTGGACCCGGCCGAACTGGACGCCCTGCTGCCGGCCGAGGAGGCCGCCGCGGGCTAGGCCCCGTCCTCACCCCCCAGGCCCCACGGCAGCACCACCAGGGAGGGGAGGAAAGAAGCCAAGAGCGGGCTCAGAGGAGCCGAGGGCACAGGAGGCGCCAAGGCCGGGTCCAGAGAGCAGCCCGGCCCACAGAGGGCGAGAGGAGGCTGGCAGGCTCTCCGGCGGCACAGGGGCGTACCGGCGGGGCCGGGGACCGAGGACACGGGGAGGCATAGGGGGGCGCCGAGGGCGGAGCCAGAGAATCGCGCCCCGGGCAGCAGCAACCGCGAGGGAGGTGACCCATGAGTGAGCAGGCGCTGGTGACCCTCA
>MTPE01000395.1 GCA_002011835.1 Desulfarculaceae bacterium JdFR-95
GCANCTTCAGCTTGAGATCACGACCCTTGGTGTTCAGCCACTCCACCAGCCCACGGCGGTTGTGGTGGCTCAGGGCATAGTCCACCACCACCAGACCGCCCTTGCCATCCAGACGCAACTTACTCCAGTCATCGAAAGTGGGACGTGGGGCCAGGAACCAGGCCTGCCAGCCCTCCTCCTCGGCCCAGCGGCAAAGCTCCAGGGCCAGCTTGGTCTTGCCCTGGCCTCCGGGCGCAGAGAGCAGGAAGAACGGCTGCCGGTCCTTCTGCAAAAACTGCCGCAGCCGCTCCATCTCTCCCTTCCGCCCCACCAGCGGCGTGTGCAGGAGCATGGAGCCCACCCGAGTGGCCGGGTCGAACTTCTCGTCCCACTCCACCAGGGGCAGGTCCGGCGCCAGATCCTCCACCAACTCCCGCACTCGGTCCAGCTTGTCCCCCAGCTCGGCCCCCAGCTCCTCCATGGCCAGCATCTGCCGCGCCACCAGGGCCACCTCGGGCGAGGAAAGTGACTTCCGACCATTCAGAACTCCGTCCAGCTCGTTCATGAGCTTCTCGACCTCTTGGCCCTGTCGGCCTACGATGAGGATCGCTTGGCGTGTCAGCCACCCCAACGGACCCTTCTTGTCCCGCCACCGGGACAAGAGTTCGGCCACCTTGTCTGCGGCCATCTGGTCCAGCCGCGCTTGCAGCTTCTCCAGGAGCCGATCCAGGATCCACACGCCCCCCTTGGCCAGCCAGGGCTTGCCGGTCCATTGCCGGGCCTGCTCCTCCAGCCAGCGGCGCAGCTTCTCCCGCTGCTGGGGGTCCACCAGCAGCTCGGCCACCTGCTCCAGGGAAACCTCGGGCAACGCTTCGCTCATGAGATGGGCCTCCCCCCAAGAGAAGTGCAGTGGCCCGATGATAACAAGGGGCGGCGTGAGTGGGCAAGGCGGGGAAATCGGGGTGGAGGGGGTGTGTCACTTTTGTGTCACGCCACGCCCAAAAACGCCTTTGTTGGGCGCTTGGCACGATGTGCCGCGGATGCATATTTAGTGGAGTCACTGGTGAGTGGAGTCACTGGGCTGTTCAGTTGGATCATCGAAGATTACGCTTGACATCATCGTCTCGGTTGCAGTATGAGCCGCCCGAAGAGGTTACGGTTCTGTAATCAACATCCTAAACTTCGTGCCAAGGAAAGGAGTGGATAAGGAAGATGAGGGGGGATCGCCACGTTCATCGTAGCAGGTACCTGGTGCTGGTTCTGTCGGTCTGTCTGGTCCTGTCCGGTTGTGCCGCTGTCACCACGGCTATCCGATACAAGGACCTCGACGTCCAGACCAAGATGAGCGCGACCATCTTCCTGGACCCCGTCCCGCCGGAGCAGAGGACCGTCTTCGTCCAGATACGGAACACCTCCGACAAGCCGTTGGACCTCCAGCCGGAGATCGTCTCGGCCATCGCCGCCAAGGGTTACAAGGTAGTCCAGGATCCGCGCAAGGCCCACTATCTCCTCCAGGCCAACGTGTTGCAGGTGGGCCGTATCGACCAGACCGCCCTGGAGCGCTATCTGGCCATGGGATATGGCGGCGTGGCGGCGGGTGCCGCGGCGGGTGCCCTCCTGGGCGGGAGCCGACCCGTGCGGGGTGCCGTGGTGGGAGGCATGGCGGCAGGAGCCGCAGAGACCCTGGCTGGCACCCTGGTGAAGGTGGTGACCTACTCCATCATCACCGACGTACAGATCTCGGAGCGTACCTCCGGACCGGTGAGTCAGGAGTTCGCCTCCGAGCTCAAGCAGGGCACGGCCAAAACCAAGATCAAGCAGCGCTCCGCCAGCACGACGCACTGGAAGCGCTATCGCACGCGTATCGTTTCCTTTGCCCGGCGCGTGGACCTGGAGTTCCAGGAGGCCCTGCCTTATATCAAGCAAGGCCTGATCAACTCCATCAGCGGTCTCTTCTGAGTTCAGCGGCCGATGGTCGGGTGCCGGAAGCTTGCCGCCCGGCCATCGGCCGTTCTCCTTACCCTTACCATTCTTCGTCTTCCCTCGTATGATCCAGCATGCGACCCGGCCGTGAAGGGCTCCGTGCCTTGTCTGGTGCGGGAGTCCGGCTGATGTGCGCCGCCTTGATTATTTTATGATGTCCAGATATCCTAAAATAACATCGAGCCTTATTCCAGGATTCCAAGCCATCCTGGAACAACCGGAGGTCCTCTTCCAGTATCCGCAGGTATCATGAAACGAACAACCCAGGGACGATATGTCACCATATCAACGGTGGGCGAGAGGGTACGTGCTTTCATCCCCGCCCCGCTGCCACCCGATCCACCCATCAAGTGGACTCCGGAATTGCGCAGCAAGTTCGACCAGGCCCTGGTGGTCATGGGGCGTCTGGACGGCATCTCTGAAACCTTGCCTGACACGCTTTTGTTTCTTTACAGCTATGTCCGCAAAGAAGCGCTGTTGTCCTCCATGATCGAGGGCACCCGATCCTCGTTGTCCGACCTCATGCTCTATGAGCTGGATGTCCAGCCGGGCGCCCCCCTGAACGACGTTCAGGAAGTGAGCCACTACGTGGCGGCCCTGCAGTACGGCCTGAAACGTTTGGCGGATGGTTTCCCCTTGTGCCTGCGTCTCATCAAGGAGATTCACCGGATCCTGCTCGCCAAGGGACGGGGAAGTCGCCAGACGCCGGGTGAGTTCCGCACCTCACAGAACTGGATCGGCGGCACTCGGCCGGGCAACGCTGTGTTCGTTCCTCCCCCAGCCGAGTACGTGCAGGAGTGTATGGGCCAGTTGGAGCTGTTTCTGCACGACCATCCGGAGCCGACCCCTGCGCTGCTCAAGGCCGCCCTGGCCCATGTTCAGTTCGAGACTATCCATCCTTTTCTCGACGGCAACGGCCGCATGGGCAGGTTGTTGATCACCCTGATCCTGTGCGAACAGGGGATATTGAAGAAGCCGCTACTCTACCTCAGCCTCTACTTCAAGACCCACCGCCGGCGCTATTATGACCTGCTCAATGAAGTCCGCTTCAGCGGCGACTGGGAGGCCTGGCTGGACTTCTTCGCCGACGCTGTCATCAGTACCGCCGAGCAGGCGGAGATGACCGCCAGACGAATCATCGAACTGGCTGAGGAAGACCGCGGAAAGATAAAAGGCCTTGGTCGAGCAGCGCCCAACGTCCTGCGTGTCCACCGAAGGATGCTGGAGCGTCCCATAACCACCGCCGGCCGGCTGAGCAAGGAGATCGGGATCACTCCAACCACCATCTACCGGTGTCTCGCGGATCTGGAACGCCTGGGCATCGTGAGGGAGGTGACCGGGAGGAAGCGCAACCGGGTGTTCAGCTATACCCGCTACCTGGAGATCATGAACGAAGGCACCGAACTTCCAGGTTGAAACCAGGCGGAAGGGATGCCAAGGCATGACTCCCGCCCGAGCAGAGGGTAGCTCCGCCGTCCCAAGGCCACTCCTCACGGGCATGGTCCGAGGCCGTTGGCAACACAATATTTGTGTTGCAGACTGAAGCTGTGAAAAGAAAAGAGCTGGAGAAGAAACCGAGAGCCCTTGGCTGGAAGCTGGATAGAATCCGGGGCTCACACCATGTATTCGTCCATCCACAAGCTGAACGGTCCATCACCGTGCCGGTCCACGGGAAGGACATACCAGACTTCTTTGCCAAGACGATCCTGAAACAAGCCCAGAGGGCCCTCAAGGGACAAGATGGGTAAGGAGGCAGGGATGCGCGTACCCGAAGGCTATTACGCGGTCCTGTTCAGGGAACCCGAGAGCAAGACCATTGGCGTGCGGTTTCCCGCCCTTCCCGGGGTGATCACCTATGGCCGCGACTGGGAGGAGGCCGAGGAGATGGCGCGTGAGGCGCTCAACGCCGCCCTGGAGACGGATTTCGACCGGAACCTGAAGCTGCCTCCCCCGGGCAGGAAGCCCCGGGCGAGGCAGGGTGAGCGGGTGGTCTTCGTGCGCCTGGACCCTGAGGTGCGCATGGCCTATCTCCTCCGGTGGTGGCGCGAGCAGAAAGGACTCACCCAGCGGGCCGTGGCGCGGCGCATGGGGGTAACGTACCAGGCATACCAGCGGATGGAGCGTCCCGGGCGCTCCAATCTCACCGTATCCACCCTGGAGAGGGTGGCCGAGGCCCTTGGGGGGCGGCTGGTCATAGAGCTTCGGTAAAAAGGACCACCGCTTTCCTGGAGGCTTGTGGGTCTCTCGTCTCCCTTTCGCTCTTCATTTCTTCGCTCGGAACTCGGCCAGCTCCTCTCGGGAGGCGCCCCCCGACGGGTACGCAACAGGGAAGCGGACCCGCCGGCCGGACGCCATGGGCGGATCCCCTTCCCTTTCCTGTACCGACATCACTTGAAGACAATCTCACGTTCCCCTCTGTGTTGGGGAAACCCCCAGTACGTGTAATAGCAACGAGAGAGAGGTTGCTGGCGGAACACGGACTTCTCGACCACCACCT
>MTPE01000396.1 GCA_002011835.1 Desulfarculaceae bacterium JdFR-95
CCCCAGGGNGAAAGGGCGGGATACAGCAATGTCCCTTACCTTACCTCTATCCAATTCGGGCGNGGGAGTCCGGCGACTCNGAGCCGGTTACTGACACGGCCCTGCATGCCACACGTCATCCGCGGCGATCCGCGGCCCGCCGCCGGAAGGGCCATCGCGCTGTATGAAGGTGGCGAGGAGACTCCGCAAACGGTTTCTGCCCTGTTGCCTGGGTGCGCAGTACCCTAGTTCCCGATCCGGGCGTGGGAGTCTGGCGACTCCGAGCCGGCTACTGACACGGCTCGCATGCCACACGTCATCAGCGGCGATCCGCCGCCGATCCGCGGCCCTGGATTAGTGGGGGGATATGGGGTATAAGCCGGGCTGGGGAGGACGAGGACGTGGACGTGGGAGGAGACATGGAAACCACCTCGGCTCTGGGAGACTTTGCCCCGGGTGATCACATCCTGCTGGTGGACGAGCGCGACCGGGAGTACCTGGTGCGGGTGCCGCCGCCGGGGGAGACAGTGCGGGTCAAGGGAGAGAGTTTCGACAGCGCCACCCTCTGTGCCCAGCACGACGGGGGGCTTTTGGTCTCGCCTCAGCGCCGGCGCTATCTCACCCTGCGGCCCACCCTGCAGCAGTTGGTCATGAACATGCCCCGCGCGGCGCAGATCATATATCCCAAGGACCTGGGGCTGATATTAATGTGGGGGGACGTGGCGCCGGGGATGCGGGTGGCCGAGGTGGGTTGCGGCCACGGTGCCCTCACCATGACTCTGCTGCGGGCCTTGGGGCCGGAGGGGCGGCTGACCTCCTTCGAGGTCCGGCGCGACCATCTGAACCGCACGCGCAAGAACATCGCCCGCTATCTGGGCGAGGAGGCCCTGGCCCGCTGGACCCCGGTGTTGGCCGACCCCTGTATGGAGGGGCTGGGGTCGGAGAGCTTTCATCGGCTGTTCACCGACATTCCCGAGCCCTGGAATCTGTTGGAGGCCGCGGTGGCCTCCCTGGAGCCGGGAGGGGTGTGGGTGGCCTACGTGCCCACGGTGTTGCAGATGAGCCGCCTGGTGGAGAGCCTGGACCGGCACCGTCACTTCTGCCTGGCTCGTGCCTTCGAGTGCCTGCAGCGTTTCTGGCATGTGCGGGGGCTTTCGGTGCGGCCCCAGCACGAGATGAAGGCCCACACCGGCTTCATCATCGTGTGCCGCCGCCGCTGGATCGAGCCCACGTCCGAGGAGGCCACCCCGCCTTCGCCGGCCGAGCCCGCCGAGGAGCAAGACTAGCGTCGGCGCTTCACGCCTCCGGGGCCAGAGCCTGGGGTCCTCTCTCCACGAACCCGGCCACTTTCTCGGCGATGGCCAGGCAGGAGGTGAGGGCGGGGGAGTCGAAGCCCAGCAGGTGCAGGCTGGGGGGATGCACCGGGTCGGGGTGGAAGACCCAGTCCTGGTGTCCGGCCAGGCGGGCCTGCACGCCCACCTGGTAGGGTTGCAGGTCGTCTTCGCGCAGGCCGGGGAAGAAGGGGGCCACCTCCTGCCAGAAGCGGCGCATAGGCTGGTGTTCGCCGCCGAAGTCCTCGCGGCCTCGTGCGGGCAGGTTGAGCGGCCCCACCGTTACCACCGGCCCCACCACCGGCGGGCCCTGCATCCGGGGCTCCAGGGTGGGGGTCAGGTGCACGCCCACGGTGAAGTAGGTCCCCTCCTTGAGCACCAGGCGCCGGGGGGTGGGATAGACGTTCATGCCCTCCAGCCACAGCTCGGGACGCTTGGTGCGGTAGAAGCAGGCCGCCTCGCCCCGGGAGGGGTCCAAGGTGTAGGGTGAGCCCGGCTCCAGCAGGCGCGCCACCTGGTCGGCGTACAGCCCGGCGCAGTTGATCATCCGTCCGGCGGCGAAGCGGTCCTGGGCCCCGTCGCGGTAGCGGATGGTCAGCTCCAGGGCCTGGCCCCTGGCCCGCGCCTCCACCAGCTCGGTCTGCACCAGGAACTGGGCCCCGTGGCCCGCGGCCAGGGCGTAGAGCTTCTGTACCAGGGCGGTGGGGTCTATTACCCCGGAGGTGGGCAGGTGGAGCGCGGCCACCGCCCGGACGTTGGGCTCCATCTCCCGGGCGCGGGGACCGGGGATCAGCTCGCAGGGCACGCCGTTGTCCCGCGCCCGGGCCAGGTAGTGCTCCAGTATCGGCACCTCCTCCTGCTTCGCGGCCACCACCAGCTTGCCGCACTGCAAGGCCGGCACCTGGTAGCGCTGGCAGAACCGGTAGAGCAGGCGGTTGCCCCGCACGCAGAGGCGGGCCTTGTGGGGGCGCTGCTGGCGGTCGTAGTAGAGCCCGGCGTGGATCACCCCGGAGTTGCGCGAGGACTGGTTCTCGCCCTGGGTCACGCCGGGGTTCTTCTCGATCACGAACACCTCGTGTCCGGCCCGGGCCAGGCGTTCGGCCACGGCGCAGCCGATCACCCCCGCACCCACCACCACGATCTCCACCTGTTCGGACATGGTTTACGCTCTCTCGTCGTCGCGGTGCCTCCGTCTCGGCGAGACAAGCCTTGGTTCAGGGCCTATAATCGCGGGCAGGAGGCCAGCCATGGAACCACAGACCATCTGCTACCGGCCCATCGGCGTATTGCACACCCCCTTCGCCGACAGTGAGGGGGCGCCCATTCAGCCCGCCGGCGCCCGGGGGGTGGAGGGCGAGGCGGTGATCGATCCGGCCTACGCCGAGGGCCTGAAGGATCTGGAGGGGTTCAGCCACCTCATCCTGATCTACCATTGCCACCGCAGTGGTCCCTGCCGCCTGGTGGTCACGCCCTTCCTGGACGGCCGGCCCCACGGGCTGTTCGCCACCCGGGCGCCGGCCCGGCCCAATCCCATCGGCCTGTCGGTGGTGCGGCTGGTGGGGGTGGAGGGCAGGCGCCTGCACCTGAAGGACGTGGACATGCTGGACGGCACCCCGCTTTTGGACCTGAAGCCCTATGTGCCGGAGTTCGACCAGCCTTTCGGCCCGGTACGCACCGGCTGGCTGGCGGAGCGGGCCGCCGAGGCCGCCCGCCGCCGGGGTGACCGCCGCTTCCACCGCTCGGAGTAGGGACCCTCGCCTCAGTCCAGGCGGCGGCGGGACTCCAGGGCCCGGGCCAGGGTCAGCCCGTCCACGTACTTCAGGTCCGCGCCCACGGGCAGACCGTAGCCCAGGCGGGTCACCGTGACCCCCAAGGGGGCCAGTACCTCGGCCAGCAGGTGGGCGGTGGCCTCGCCCTCGCTGGTGGGGTTGGTGGCCAGGATCACCTCGCGCACCCCGCTGGAACGCACCCGCCGCACCAGGCCCTCCAACTCGAGCTGCTGCGGTCCCACCCCCTGGGCCGGGGACAGGGCCCCGCCCAGCACGTAGTAGCGGCCGCGGTAGCCGCCGGCCGCCTCCATGGCGTTCAGCTCGGCCGGCCCCTCCACCACGCACAACAGACGGGGGTCGCGCCGGGGGTCGTCGCAGATGGGGCAGGGGTCGCGGTCGGTGAGCCCACGACACAGGGAACAGACACGCACCCCGCCCGCGGCCTGCTCCAGGGCCCGGGCCAGAGCCCGCATCCGCTGTACCGGCCCCCGCACCAGGTACAGGGCCAGACGTTCGGCGCTCTTGGGCCCCAGGCCGGGCAGGCGGGCCAGCTCGGCGATCAGGGCCTGCAGGGCCTTGGGATAGGCCGCCACCGCCTGCCTCAGAACAGACCCGGAGGCAGACCCAGGCCGCCGGTGAGCTTGCTCATCTCCTCCTGCACCATCTCCTGGGCCCGGCGCTGGGCCTCGCCCACCGCCGCCACCACCAGGTCGGCCAGCATTTCCACGTCGTCCGGGTCCACNACCTCGGGTTCTATGCGCAGGGCCACCAGCTCGCCGCGGCCGTTGACTGTGGCTTCCACCATGCCGCCGCCGGCCTGGGCGCTCACTTGGCGTTGGCCCAGCTCTTCCTGCAGGCGCATCATGCGCTGCTGCACCTTCTGCGCCTGCTTCATCAGGTTGCCCATGCCTTTCATGTATCCGCTCCCAGGGTTGGGTTTACGGCTGCTTCTTAGCCTGCCGGCGCCCCAGGGTCAAGGCGGGGACGGGCAGGGGAGGCTCAGCGCTGGGGAGGCGTGGGGTTGAGGGCCACCACCTGGGCCTCGAACACCTCCACCGCCTCGCGCACCGCAGGATGATCGGCCAGCTCCGCCGCCCGCTGCGCCTCCTGATCGGCAGGGGGCGCCGAGGGCTCCTCCTCCGGGGCCGGGGCCGCCTCCAGACGCAGGCCCTCCACCTCGGGCCACAACTGGCGGGCCATCTCCTCCAGACGGCGCTGGTTCTCCTCCGTGACCAGGTCCTGGGCCAGGGGCGTGGCGGGAAGGCGCACCACCAGGTGGCCCTCCTCCCGGCTCACCTCGGCCTGGCCCAGGTAGGAGGCCAGACGAGGGTAGCCCTCCCGGCCCGCCATCTCCGCCAGGGCCCGCGCCGCGGCCGG
>MTPE01000356.1 GCA_002011835.1 Desulfarculaceae bacterium JdFR-95
CATGGCCTTTAAGGCCATGGCCCCCTTGCATCAAGGGGGCAGCCCTTTCAGGGCTGCCTCGCTTGTGGGGCGGGGGTGGGCAGGGGGCGCTCGGCCGCGAACCTAGCCGCCTCCCAACTCCCGACCCCGCCGCGTGGCCGCGGCCACGGCATCCATGACCAGGCCCTTGAACCCGCCTCGCTCCAGCACCTGCAGGCCGGCGATAGTGGTGCCTCCGGGAGAGGCCACCCGGTCGGTGAGCACTGCGGGATGCTCGCCGCCGGCGATGAGCAGCTCCGCCGCCCCGGCCACGGTATGCGCGGCCAAAAGCAGACTGGTGGCCCGGTCTATGCCCTGGGCCACGCCGGCGTCGGCCAAAGCCTCGATGAACTGAAACACGTAGGCCGGCCCGGAGCCGGACAGCCCGGTCACCGCGTCCATGAGCTTCTCCTCCACCACCGCCACCACGCCCACGGCACCGAAGATGGCCTTTGCCGTCTCCAGGTGTTCGGGGCGGGCGGTGGGGCCAGCGGCGATGGCGGTGGCGCCGCGGCGGACCAGGGCCGGGGTGTTGGGCATGGCCCGCACGATGGGCTGGTTCGGGGGCAGCTGTTGGGCCACGGTGGCGATCTTCACCCCTGCGGCCAGGGTGATACACAGTTTGTCCGGCCCCAGGCAGTGGGCCGCGGCGCGGGTGGCGGCGGGCACGTCGGCCGGCTTGACCGCGATCACCAGGACGTGGACCTGGGGCAGTTCCTCTGGCCGGGGCACCGTGGCCACGCCCAAGGCCTGGAGGGCCTCTCTGCGCTTCTGGTCCAGCTCGGCCACCCAGATCTGGGCGGGCTGGGCGGTGTTGCTCTCCAGCAGGCCCTGCACCAGGGCCGTGCCCATGTTGCCTCCTCCCACCAGGGCCAGGGTTCCTTTCAGGGCCATGTTCATTCCTCCTCGGGGTTCTGCACCCGGTAGCGACGGCCGCCGCGGCGGCCCTCGGTCTTGAGCAGTCCCGCACGCACCAGGGCGCCCAGCAGGTTCTTGGCCGTGGAGTCGGAGCAGCCCAGGGCCTGGCGCACGTCGCGGTTGGCCAGGGTGGCCTCGTCCTGGGCCAGGGTCTGGGCCAGCAGCCGGGCCAGGGCGGCNCGGTGGTGCTCCGGCACTCCCTCCACCTCCTCCAGGCGCGCGGCGAAGCGCTCGGTCATCCCCCGCCCTCCGGCGCGGATCTCGGCGGGCAACAGCTCCGGGCCGATCTCGTACTCCTCGGACAGGGCCACCAGGCGCTGCAAGACGTGGCTGAGCTGGCGCACGTTGCCCGGCCAGTGGTAGCGCATCAGCAGCCGCCGGGTCTGAGGGGCCAGGCGGCGGGTGCGCCGGGCCATGAGGCAGGCCTGCTGCAGGAAGTGGTCGATCAGGGCGAGCAGGTCCTCACGGCGCCGGCGCAAGGGGGGCAGGTGGATGGGCACCACCAGGATGCGGTAGAGCAGGGCCTGGTGGAAGCGGCCTTCGGCGGCCATGGCCTCCAGGTCGCGGTGGCTGGCCGAAACCAGGCGGAAGTCCACCGGCCGGGGGTGACGTGCGCCCACCGGGACCACGCAACGGTCCTCCTGCACCCGCAGCAGGCGCACCTGGAACTCGGGGGTGGTCTCGCCGATCTCGTCCAGGAACAAGGTGCCGCCCTCGGCGGCCTGGATGTATCCCTCGCGGGCCTGGTCGGCGCCGGTGAAGGCGCCCTTTTCGTGGCCGAACAGCTCGGCCTCCAAGAGGTTTTGGGGTATGGCCGCGCAGTTGACGGCCACGAAGGGTCCCTGCCGCCGGGATGAGAGCTGGTGCAGGCGCCGGGCCAACAGCTCCTTGCCGGTGCCGGTCTCGCCCATGAGCAGCACGGGGAAGTCGGTCTCGGCCACCCGCTCCAGGTCGCGCAGCACGCGGGCGAAGGCGGGCGAGGCGCCCATGACGATCTCGGTGTCTTCCTGGGCCACCAGACGGGGGGACAGCTCCAGGCCCCGTCGGGCCAGGCGGGCCAGCCGGGGCAGGTCGATCAGGCGCGGCACCTCTCCGGCCAGGCGGGCCAACAGGGCGCGTTTGCCTCCGGCCACCTGCCCCAAGTGGCGGCGGGCGGCCTCCTCCACCACGCGGGCCATGGCCTGGGGCGAGAGCTCCTGGCCCGACAGGGCCAGCACCGCCTCCACCACCTGCCGGGCCAGGGCCTCCAGGGCGCCCAGGTCTTCGTCGGGTTCCGGGGCCGCGCCGGGAGCCTCCATGGCCGCCTCGGCCACCCGGCTGGGGACAGGGGTCATCCCCCCGGCTAGGCGCCGGGCCAGATCGCGCGCTGCGGCCCAAACCACGCGTTCCCCTGGCTGCAACCTCGTTCCTCCTGCGGCAGGCGTCCTACCTACATACCCCAGGCCGGCGCCGCCTGGCAAGCCGCCCTTTCGCCGCCTTGCCCTCGGCTGGGCCAGGTGATATACCAAGGCCGGAGGCAGAGTCAGGCAAAGGCAAAGGAACGGATAGGCTCATGTCCAAGCTGCGACTCTCGAAGCTGAGGAGGAGACTGGCCCGCGAGGAACTGGACGGACTGCTGGTGACCCTGCCTGCCAATCGCCGCTACCTTTCCGGCTATCGCGCCGAGGACGGACAGTGGGGGGAGTCGGCCGGGGCCCTTCTGATCACGCCCTCCGACGCCATACTCTTCACCGACCCGCGTTATCAGCTCAGTGCCCGACAGCAGGCCCCCTTGTTCGCCGTGCGGATCTACAACCACGGTCTGGCCCCAGAGGTGGCCACCTGGCTCAAGGAACGGCCGTTGTCGCGCCTGGGCTTCGAGGCCGAGGCCCTGTTGGTGGAACAACTGCGGCAGTTGGAGCAGGAGATCGCTGCGGTGGGCCTGAAGGTGGAGCTGGTGCCCACCCAGGGCCTGGTGGCGAGTCTGCGTCAGCACAAGGATCGCCAGGAGATGGAGGCCCTGGCCCGCAGCCTGGCCCTGATGGAAGGGGTGTTGGAGAAGGTGCTGGCCGGCGAGATCGTGGGCCGCAGCGAGCGCGAACTGGCCCGGATCATCGCCCGCATGGTGGAGGACGCCGGAGCCGACGGCGTGGCCTTTCCCCCCATCGTGGCCAGCGGCCCCAACGCGGCCGAGCCCCACGCCGAACCCGGCGATCGCGTGATCCAGGCCGGTGAGCCGGTGATCTTCGACGTGGGCGCACGCCTGGAGGGCTACTGTAGCGACATGACCCGCACCGTGGTGGCGGGCGGGCTCAAGGCGGCCGACCCGCAGTTCGCCAAGGTATATGCCGCGGTGCGCCGCGCCCAGCGCCATGCCCTGGTGCAGATCCGCCCCGGCATGACCGGGGCCGAGGCCGACGCCATCGCCCGCCGGGTGATCGTCTCGGCCGGCTTCGGCGACTACTTCACCCATTCCCTGGGCCACGGCGTGGGCCTGGCCACCCACGAGGCCCCCAGCCTGGCTCCGCGCAGCGACCAGGTGTTGGCCCCGGGCATGGTCTTCACCATCGAGCCCGGCGTCTACTTGCCCGGCTGGGGCGGGGTACGCCTGGAGGAGATGGTGGAGCTCACCCCCCAGGGGTGCCGGCGCCTGGGCCGTCTGGAGGCATACTACGACCGCGAACTGGGCCTGGACCAGGAAGAGATCCCCCGGGAACCCTGTGAGTGAGCCCCCCGCACAAGGCCCCTCCCCCCTGGAGGTGGAAGCCGAGCTCTATCTCACCCACCTGGCGGCCGAGCGCGGCCTGTCGGCCAACACCGTGCGCGCCTACGCCGACGACCTGCGGGCGGTGATGGACTTCCTGGACCATGAGGGGGTACGCTCCTGGCAAGAGGTGGACTCGCTGCACCTGGTGGCCTACCTGGCCCGGGCTTCGCGCCAGGGCCTGGCCCCTCGCACCCGGGCGCGGCGCCTGTCCGCCTTGCGGGGGCTGTTCCGCTTCCTGTTGCGGGAGGGCCGGGCCTCCCACGACCCCCTGGCCGGCCTGAGCGGCCCCCGCCTGCCCGGAGGGTTGCCCCGCTTCCTCAGCCGCCAGGAGGTGGAACGCCTCCTGGCCACACCCGACCCCACCACCGACCTGGGCCTGCGCGACCGCGCCATCCTGGAGCTGATGTACGCCGCGGGCCTGCGGGTGAGCGAGGTGATCGGGCTGGGCGTGGGTGACCTGCAGTTCCAGGTGGGGGTGCTCACCGTGCGGGGCAAGGGCTCCAAGGAGCGCCTGGTGCCGGTACACCAGACCGCCCTGGACGTGCTCCAGGACTACCTGGCCGGTCCCCGCCGGCGCCTGCTGAAGGGCAAGCGCCACGACGAGGTGTTCCTCAGCCGCCGGGGTGAGCCCCTGAGCCGCATGGGCCTGTGGCACATCGTCAAGAAGCACGTCACCGCCGCCGGCATCACCGGCCACGTCACCCCCCACACCCTGCGCCACACCTTCGCCACCCACCTGCTGGAGGGCGGGGCCGACCTGCGCA
>MTPE01000498.1 GCA_002011835.1 Desulfarculaceae bacterium JdFR-95
ATCATTGATATTTCGTATTTGACCTGTTGGTCCTCAATTTTGCATTATAGGTCCGAAAGTTACGGCTCCGAGTCGCTGCTGGGGGCCAAGCCGAGGGGGAAGATGGGCTTGGAAGCGGCGACCGGGGTGGGGGGATGGCCGGCTGGGGGAACGGTCGGTTCTACATGCCCTCCGGGGGAGCCTTGGGGCTCCAGCCAATAACGCAGTACAGCCTAGGTTTCGCGTAGGAAGCAGCGAATAGATAAGTTCGCTCAGAGGCGGCCCTTGTCATGAAGGCGGGGGCAAGGAGGTCAGTTGGATATGGAGCACAAAGAAGGAGTATTGGCGAGCATGGAGGCCAGGGGGGTGAACCGGCGTGAGTTCATCAAGTATGCCACGCTGGTTACCTCGGTGTTGGGTCTGGCACCCAGCATGATTCCCAAGGTAGCCGAGGCCATGACGGCCAAACAGCGGCCTACGGTGATCTGGCTGCACTTTGCGGAGTGCACGGGCTGCAGCGAGGCCTTCCTGCGGACCACCTATCCCTGGGTGGACCAGGTGGTGCTGGAGATCCTGAATGTGGCCTATCACGAGACCATCATGGCTCCGGCGGGTGAGGCGGCCGAGAAGTCCCTGCACGACGCGATGNAGAAGTACAAGGGCAAGTACATCTGCGTGTGCGAGGGTGCCATTCCCACCAAGGACGGCGGTGTGTATGGCAAGGTCGCGGGCAAGACCATGCTGGAGCTGGCCAAGGAGGTGACCTCTGGTGCCTTGGCCACGATCTGCATCGGCAACTGCGCCAGCTTCGGCGGTGTGCAGGCGGCCGCGCCCAACCCCACCGAGGCCAAGGGCGTGGGCGAGGCTTTGGGCATCAAGACCGTGAACATCGCCGGTTGTCCGCCCAACGTGATCAACTTCGTGGCCA
The DNA here is from genome assembly GCA_002011835.1 of Desulfarculaceae bacterium JdFR-95. Lineage (GTDB taxonomy): Bacteria > Desulfobacterota > Desulfarculia > Desulfarculales > Desulfarculaceae > Desulfocarbo. The sequence continues at coordinate 908 of MTPE01000498.1, forward strand.
CGGTGGTGCACTATCTGTTGTTGGGCAAGCTGCCCGCCCTGGACGACAACGGCCGTCCTCTGTTTGCCTACGGCAAGAGCATCCACGACCAGTGTCCGCGCCGGGCCCACTACGAGGCGGGCGAGTTCGTAAAGAAGTTTGGCGACGAGGGCGCCAAGAAGGGCTGGTGCCTGGCCGAGGTGGGCTGCAAGGGCCCCAACACCTACAACAATTGTCCCATCGTGCTGTTCAATGACGGCACCAACTGGCCCGTCGGGGCGGGGCATCCCTGCCTGGGCTGCTCTGAGCCGAGCTTCTGGGACGAGCAGTCGCCGTTCTACGAGCCTGCTTAGGCGCCCGGGCCAGGGTTCAGGATGGGTTAGCTAGGACAGAACCGCTCCCTGAAGGAGGACCAGTAAGATGGCAAGGTATACCATCGACCCCATTACCCGCATCGAGGGCCATTTGCGTATCGATGTGGAGATCGAGGGCGGCAAGGTAAAAAACGCCTGGAGTTCCGCCCAGCTTTTCCGTGGCCTGGAGATCATCCTCAAGGGCCGTGATCCCCGTGACGCGCCCTACATCACCCAGCGCGCCTGCGGCGTGTGTACCGAGGTGCACGCCCTGGCCTCGATCCGGGCCCTGGACGACTGCATGAAGGCCTATCCCCCCGCCCTGGGGCGGCTGGCGCGCAACTTCGTGCACGGCGCCCAGTTCATCCACGACCACATCACCCACTTCTATGCCCTGCACGCCCTGGACTGGGTGGACGTGGTCAGCGCGCTCAAGGCCGATCCGGTCAAGACCAGCAAGCTGGCCAACAACCTGGGCAACTACCCCAAGAGCGGCCCCAGCGACTTCGCCGCGGTCAAAGAGCGGCTCAAGGCCTTCGTGGACAGCGGCCAGCTGGGTCCCTTTGCCAACGGCTACTGGGGACACCCCGACTACCGCCTGCCTCCCGAGGCCAACCTCATGGCCGTGGCCCACTACATCGAGTGGCTGCGCCTGCAGGTCAAGCCTTCGCGCATGATGGCCATGTTCGGAGGCAAGAACCCGCACATCCAGACCTACGTCACCGGCGGCGTCAGCTGCGTGCAGGACCTGCTCAACGTCGATAGGCTGGCGGAGTTCCTCTACTACCTCAAGGAGATGCAGAACTTCATCGACAACGTGTATCTCCCCGACCTGCTGGCCGTGGCCTCCTTCTACAAGGACTGGGGGGCCAAGAACATCGGCGGCACCACCAACTTCCTGGCCTACGGCAACTTCCCGCAGAACTCCGGGCCCTACGGCAAGGAGAAGATGTTCATGCCCGGCGCGGTGATCTTCAACCGCGACATCGCCAATCCCAAGCCGGTGGATCCGGGCAAGATCACCGAGGAGGTCACCCGCTCCTGGTACAAGGACGGCAAGCCGCGCCATCCCTACGACGGGGTGACCGAGCCCATCAAGCCGGACTACAACTACGACGGCAAGTACAGCTTCTTCAAGGCCCCGCGCTACGAGGGCAAGCCCTGCGAGGTGGGTCCGCTGGCGCAGGTCCTGGCCGCCTATGCCCAGGGTCATCCCCAGGTCAAGGCCGCGGTGGACGCGGTGCTCAAACACCTGGGCGTGCCGGCCAAGGCCCTGTTCAGCACCCTGGGCCGCACCGCCGCCCGCGCCATCGAGACCAAGGTCATCGCCGACGCCATGGTGGGCTGGGTCATGGAGGCGGTGGAGCTGGTCAAGTCGGGCAAGGTGGACACCGTCACCGACTGGAAGTGGCCCGGCGAGAGCATGGGCATGGGCCTGATCGACGTGCCCCGCGGCGCCCTGGGACACTGGATCAAGACCGACAAGAAGAACAAGATCGCCAACTACCAGTTGGTGGTGCCCAGCACCTGGAACCTGGGTCCCCGCGACGCCAAGGGCCAGTTGGGTCCGGTGGAGGAGGCCCTGGTGGGCACTCCGGTGGCCGATCCCAAGCGGCCCCTGGAGATCCTGCGCACCGTGCACTCCTTCGACCCCTGCATCGCCTGCGGCGTGCACGTCATCGACCCGCACACCAACCAGGTGTACAAGTTCAAGGTCCTGTAGAGGACCCGCACCGGCCAAACCGGGGGCCCCGAAAGGGGCCCCTTTTTTGGGCTCCTCCGACAAATGGCGGGGGGAGAGGCACCTTGGGATTGCGGCCCCGGCCGTGGGCACCAGGAGATGGGATGATATTTCGTCGTCTTTGCCAGGAAAGTGATGTGGCTTCTCACTTGGACCACAACCGGCAATACCGAGGCCATGAATCCGTGTAGTATCCCTTCACATCATTTTCCGGGCAAAGACGAGCGCCCGATCTTGTCCATCCCCGGCCGGCCAGGTCAAGGCCATGAGCCCTTAGAAGGATGGCGGCATTCTCCGGCCGCTCTTATCGGTTCGCTTGCCTGCTCGATTTCTGCTATACTCCAGGCGCCATGAGCGACACGGGCCAACAGCGGATATTGGTTTTGGGCGTGGGCAACGTCCTGCTGCGCGACGAGGGGGTGGGGGTGCGCGTGGTGCAGGAGCTGCTGGCCCGCTACCACTTTCCCCCCAACGTGCGGGTGGTGGACGGCGGGGTGCTGGGGCTGTCCTTGACCGGCACCATGATGGAGGCCGAGGTGGTGATCGTGGTGGACGCGGTGCGTGGGGGGGATGAGCCGGGCACCATCTACCGCTTCTGGTGGGAGTCGCGGCCCGAGCACATCCAATACAAGGACAGCCTGCACCAGATCGACCTGATGGAGGTGATGGCCCAACTGCCGCTCATCGGCGAGCCACCCAAGGTCTTGGTCCTGGGGGTGGAGTACGAGGACATTTTCGACTGGGGCACCGAACTGACTCCAAAGGTGGCCGCGGCGGTGCCCCGGCTGGTGGAGCTGGTGGTGGAGGAGCTGACGAAGATGGGCCATCCCCCCACCGCCAAGGAGCGCCCCGAACAGGTGTTCGATGTGCTTAGCTATTCCGGCAAAGGTAATTGAGATCACCGACGGCATGGCCAAGGTGGAGGTGGAAGGGGTGCAGCGCATGGTCAGCACCCTGATGGTCCCCGAGCTCAAGGTGGGGGACTATGTCATCGCCCACGCCGGCTTTGCCCTACACGTAGTGGACGAGGCCGAGGCCAAGGCCTCCCTGGACCTCTTACGCCAGCTAGCTCAAGGCATGGAGGAAAATGGCTGAGGAACCCGGCGCGGTGCGTAAGGCCCGCAAGGAAAAGGTGTGCGAGGAAGAGACCTGCATCGACCAGTGGGACGACCTGCCCCCGGCGGTGCGGGAGAACTGTGCCACTTTCGTCTATTGTCCCTTCTGCGCCAACGAGATGGTGATTCGCTGCTCGGCCTGCGGCGAGAACATCCACGACTTTGGTTTCAAGTTCTGTCCTTGGTGCGGCGCCCACTTCGAGGAATAGGCGCCCTACACAGCCGTTGTTCACATCCTGAGGCTCCCGCCCGCCCCTGAGGCCGGTGGGTGGAGGCGGCGAGGAAAGCCGTGTGGCGGACTTCGGCCGGGTTGGCGGGGAGGGCCTGCCTGACCACCC
>MTPE01000499.1 GCA_002011835.1 Desulfarculaceae bacterium JdFR-95
AGGACCAGGCGGCGGGCGGCGGTGGAGCTGGTCTGGTCCAGGGTCTCCACGCGCTCGTTGAACAGGGTGAGGGCGGGCATCTCGGCCATCTCCTCGGCCAGGTGAATGCCGCGGCGCAGCTCGCGCACGGCCAGGGGGAAGCCCTGGGCTGGGTCGATACTGGCCAGGCAGGCCATGAGGTCGGCGATTATCTGGGCGCGGGTGATCATGACAGCTCCTTGTGCATCTCCTCGAAGACCAGGCGTTCCAGGGCGGCGACCATGGCTTGGGCGGCGGGCCGTAGGAAGGGACGGGCGGGGATGACCACGCGTCGGGCCTGGACCCAGCGGCCCTGGACGCGGAACTTCAAGTATTTGCTTCGCTTTGCCAGGACCACGGCGCCGTACTCCTGGGCCGCGGCATAAGGGGCCCGGGCCCACAGCTCGGCCACCACCCCCTCGCCCCGGCGCCGCACCCGCCCGCCCAGGGAGCGCAACAGCCGCCCCGAGCGCACCTGCGGTCCGCCGCCGCCGGGGGACATGCGCCCGCGGGCCGTCGCCAGGCCCAGCTCCAGGGCCCGACTCAGGGCCCGCTCCAGCACCACCGGCAGGCGCTCCCACAGGCGGGCCAGGGGGTCGTCCTTGGGGGGCATGAGTTTCACTGCAAACACTTTAGCCGCCTCCTGTCTAGAGAGGAGCGCGGCGGCGGTAGCGGTCCAGCACCTCCCTGACCTGGGGCAGCAGGGGCTTCTCCTGGTAGGAGACCGAGCCGTCGGCCAGGGTGCGGGCGCTGACGCCCAGCCGTCCCAGGCCGGCGCCGGACTCCTGGAAACGCACCGCGGCCTGCTCCAGGGCGGCCTGGGCCAGGTCCGGGGGTATGGGGTCGAAGCCGGCGCGGTAGGCCAGGGCCAGGTTGGCCCGGCCGCGGGGGAAGACGCCCTGGCGCAGGGCGATCACCCCGGCGGCCCGGTCCAGGACCAGCTCGTCCAGCTCCAGGCTGCGGCCCTCCAGGCGCAGCTCATCCAGGCGCAGCAGGGGGTACTGGGGCAGAAGCAGCTCGGGGTGGCCGGTGCCGTCCAGGATGGCCTGGTCCGGGTCGTAGGCGGGCTGGGCCGGGTCCCAGTGGTAGTCGCGCGCGGCCCAGTTTGCGCCCGGTGTAGCGGTTGAACTGGGCGCTGACCGCCTCGATCAGGCTCTCCAGCAGGTCGTCGTGCTGGTCGCTGGAGAGCTGGAGGTAGCGTTTGAGGTCCTCCAGGGTGGTGAGGGCGTCCGGGGAGGTGGCCATGGCGTCACTCCGTGGTCGGCGCCACCTGCGGGGCCGGACCGGCCCCGCAGGTGGCGCAAGTGTTTACAGTAAATTAGCTGGTGGGCACGCCCTCCAGCTTGGCGAAGCGCTTCTCGTCCACCAGGTTGAAGCCCAGGCGCACCTCGGCCAGGAAGGCGGTCTGGTTGAAGCTGAAGTAGGGCTCGGCCCAGGGGTTGGTCTTGACCACCAGCCCGGAGCGGACCCCCACGATGGCGCTGCCGGCGAAGTCACCCGCGAACAGGCGGGTCTTGTCGTTGGTGTCGCCCAGGTTGGTGAGGATGTTGGGGTCGCGCACGAAGGGCTCGCCCCAGATCCGGGGCCGCAGGTCGCCTTCGCCCTGGGGCTGGCCGGGGCGGCGGAACACGAAGTTGTCGCCCGCGTCCTTNAGGGTCATGAGCACCTTCTCCGCCTTGGGGTGGCCCAGCACCGGCACCTCGGCCGCGTGGGGGGCGTGTTCGTAGACCGCGTAGATCAGGCCGGCCACGTCCTCGAAGCCGAAGTCGGTGCCCACGCTGAGGTCGTTGGTGGTGATGCGGCCCGCCAGGCCGGTGATGGGGTCGGTGGCGGTGCCGGCGCCGCGCAGGCAGGCGATGTCGAAGGCGCTGGCGATGGTCTCGGCGAACAGGCCGGCGAGCACCTTGTCCACCCCGGGGTCGGAGTCGTCCAGGAGCTGGTTGCTGACCACCACCTTGACCGCGAGCACGTGGGCGGTGATGGCCAACTGGCCGAAGGTGGCGTCGCTACGGGGCTTTTCCCCATCGGCCTGGTGGGTGCCGTCGGGGATCAGCCCCTGGGTGTCGCTGGCCTCGGGCACCCAGTAGGCGGTCAGGCCCCCGGTGTAGGTGGGGAAGGTGATCTGGTGGGCGCTCATGGGCACCTGGCGGCACAGGCCCTTGATGGCGCTGTAGTTGTCCACCAGGCTCAGCACCTCGCCGGCCTGCTCGCTGGGCACCAAAAAGCCCCCGGCGCTGGTGGCGCCCTCGCGCAGGTCCTTGGCCCGGCTGGGCTCCAGCCTCAGCACCTGCACCATGTCCTCGGGCTGGGCGTGGCGGGGGGCCTGGCCCATGCCCAGGCGGCGCACGTCACCCAGAAAGCGGCTGAAGCCCCCCGCAGCCGCGGGCACCTCGGCCCCCAGGCTCACCTGGTGGGCCTTGGCCGCCAAAAGCTGCTTGGCCAGGCGCTCGTCGATCAGGGCCTTGATGCGGCTCTCGTCCAGCTCTTGCTCGGTGGCCTGCTCCATCAGGGAGATCAGTTCCTTTTCGGTCATGGTCCTCGATCCTTTCGTGGTGGTTCTGGTCGATACGACGTGTCAACGATGGGCGGAATCCAAGTGCTCGCGCAGGCGCCGGCTGATCAGGGCGTCCAGGGCGCCGCACACCAGGGCCCGCCGCGCCGCGGGCGACAGCCGCGCGGGACGGGGTGGATGGTTGGGGTTGGGGTGGGAGACAGGGGTCGGGCTGGGGTTGGGGTTGGCGTGCCTGGCCCCGGCGGGGCGCTCCGGCCCCGCGGCCACCAGGGCCTGGGGGTTGGCGGGCAGGGTCACGCAGGCGATCTCGTAGAGTTCCTGCTTGAGGTAGCGGGTGCCCACCAGGGTCTGGCCGTCGCGCTGGGTGGTGATCACCTCGCTCTCCAGGGGCGCGAAGCCCACGCTGAAGGCGCGCAGGTAGCCGCCCTGGTAGAGGCGGAACACGGTGTCGGCAAAGGGGTATTCCTCGCGGGTGGGGAAGCGGGCCTGGAAGAGGAGCGCCCCGTCCTCCACCCGCACCTGGGTGGCCTGGGCCACGGGGGGCTGGTCGTAGTGGTGGGCCCAGGTGATCACAGGATTCTTCAAGTAATTGCTCAAAATCCAGCCCCGGGGGTCGATCACGTCGCCCTGGCGGTCCATCTCGCCGGTGGAGGCCACGGCCCAGAAGGTGCGGGCCTCCTCGTCCACCTGGGCGATCTCGAAGCTCATGACCTTGTGGATAAGCTGCATGGCTCACTCCTTCAGGAGAGGGGGGACAGCAGGCGCAGGGCCTGGTCCAGNTCCAGGCCGCGGGCCAGACACTCGCCGAAGTGCATCTTCAAGTAATTGCTTTGATCCTCGTCCGCGCCCGGAGGCACCAGGGGCTCCAGCAGCTCGGGCCGGGCCTCCAGCTCCCGGCGCAGGCGCGAGGCCGACCAGCCGGCGAAGCGGGCCTCCAGGCGGGGGNAGTGCCGCCGGGCCAACTCCTCGGCCTGGGCGCGCAGGGAGGGGTTGGCGGGGGCCTCCTCCGGGGCGGGGCTGGGGTTTGGTTGCGGGGTGCGGTCCTGCCGGCGGTAGGGGGTGTCGCCCCAGGGCACGGGGGGCAGGCCCAGGCGGGCGCGGTACTCGTTGATGGTGATCACGCCGCGGTCGAGCTGGGCCATGGCCTCGCGGTGGGTCTGGGCGCGGTCGGTAGGCACGGGGTTGTCGTGGCGCAGGATGAGCTCGCCGCCGTAGCGGGGCAGGAGGAAGCGGTTGAGCACGTCCTCGATCAGCTCCAGGCGGGGGCGGATGCACTCGGAGTTGAAGCTCACGTCGATGGCGTGGGCGTTGGCGCGGTTGACGTCCTTGACCAGGCCCAGCTTGCCCGCCGGCACCCCGTAGGCGGCCAGGATGTTGTCCTGGGTCCAGCCGGCCAGGGCCATGAACTCGAAGTCCTTGTGGGAGAAGGAGATGGGCTGGACCTTGAGCCCGCCGTCCAGGATGGTGGGACTGAAGGCGTGTTCCAGGCCCTGGTGGCGCTGGGTCCAGCGGGTGAGGATGCGCCGGGCCTCCTGTTCGGTGAGGCGCTGGTCGGTGACCAGGGCCACCTCGGGCCGGGCGGCGTTGCGGAAGAAGTTGCGCTGGTACACCCGCACCGCCAGGTCGATGTCGTAGGCGTGGGCCATGGCCTCGATGGGGCTGGCGCCGTAGACCAGGCTGCGGGGGCTGGGGTGGCGGAAGTAGAGGATCTGCTCCGGGCGGTAGCGGATGGTCTGCCCCGCCGGCCCGCGGAAGCGGAAGGCCACGATGGGACGGCGGGTGTCCGGGCCGGTCTCGATCTCCACCAGGTCGGCGGGCGAAAGCGGCCACAGCTCCGCCGGCCGGCCCAGGGCGTTGTCCGCCACCAGCACGAAGGCCATGCCGGTCAGCTCCAGGTGGGT
>MTPE01000497.1 GCA_002011835.1 Desulfarculaceae bacterium JdFR-95
TTGCTGCGCGTGATGTCGGTCACCACCATGAAGGCGTTGACCAGGCGGCCTTGTTCGTCCACGTCCACCCGCGGCGAAACCAGGGCGAACACCCGGCCCCCATCCTTCTTTTGGAACACCAACTCGAAGGAACCTTCGCCCCTTCGGCGGCCTTGGGCCAAGCAATGCTCGAAGTGCTCACGATTCTTCTGGTCCAGGAATTTGGTGAAGGGCTGGCCGGTCACCTCCTCGCATTGATAACCTAACATCTCGCAGAACTTGGGATTGCAGTATTGAACCGTACTGTCTGGATTGAGGATGGTCAGCCCCTCGTTCATGGTCTCGACCAGGTTGCGGAAGCGCTCTTCGGTCTCGCGGCGAGCGGCCTCGGCTTCCTTCACCGCGGTGATGTTGCGCATCACCACGATGTTGCCGATATGGTTGCCCTCGTCGTCGTATAGGGGCGATACGGTCAGTTGTTTGTTCAGGCGCCGGCCATCCTTGGTGAGACGCACGGTCTCAAAGCGGGTTACGAGGTTGCCCTGGCGCATATGGCGGATCTTCTCGCGGGTCTCCTCCAGGGCCTCGGGGGGTACGAACTCGACCTTCTGCTCTTCGATCTCCTTGGCCGTCCAGCCGAAGGTTTCCTTGAAGGCTCGGTTGCTGGTGATCACCCGGCCCTTGAGGTCGTAGACCACGGTGGGGTCGGGCAGGCGGTCCAGGAACAAGCGGTAGCGCCACTCGCTCTCGCGCAGGGCCTGCTCGGCCTGCTTGCGCTGGGAGATGTCCTGGATCACCCCTACGATGCCTGCCGGCTTGCCTTGGGCGTCGGTATAGACCGCTTTATTTATGATCACGTCCCGCAGGGTGCCGTCGGCATGGAGAACTTTGGACTCGTATTCCACCGACTTGCCCTCGGCCAGGATACGGGCGTCCATCTGGAAATGGATTTCGGCCAGCTCTGGCCCCGCTAAGGAGACAGCAGTCTTGCCGATGATGTCTTGTTTTTCCACTCCCGAGAACTCCAAGAAAGCCCGGTTGCAGTCGATGTAGACGCCGTTTAGATCCTTGATGAACACGGGATTGGGGATGGCGTCCATGAGCTGACGCATCAGGATGAACTGCTCGGCCTCCTTCAGTGCTCGCCACAAGGTCTTTCGCTCGTCCCATGTCTGCTTTGGTTCGGTAATCTCCCGAGCAATCCCCAGAAGACCCATTAATCGGCCATCTTTCCGCATGGGACGAAGTTTGTGCTCAAGCCATACCCATTGTTCCTTCCCGGCCTGTCTTGGGACCAAAAGATAAATCACTGGATGCCGGCTTTCCAACTGCTGCTGAAGCTGCCGACGCATTTCCTCTTGATACACTGGGTCGGCAAGGATTGTAACTTCATGACCCAGGAGGCGATCTGGCTCTAGACCTAATATATACTGGATGGAGGAATTAAGATAGGTGATACGGTTGGATTCATTGAGACAATAGATGATATCATTCGCTTGTTCCACCAGCTCGCGATAGCGTTTCTCACTTTCGGCCAATCTGCCCATAACCTTGTGACGTTGTATGGCATACTGTAATACTCGAGTCAAAAACGCGGGTCGTAATTCCATCTTCTCTAGAAAGTCCTGGACGCCGAGCCGCAGAGCGTTACGAACCATCTCTTCTTCTTGTTGTTTAGAGAGAATTACCACAGGGATATCTGGCGCAGCTGCCTGTACGGTCTTCACCGTGTCCAAGCCACTGCTATCAGGAAGGTAGGGCTCCAACAGCACTATGTCGAATTTCTGACGGGCCAAGCAGGCAAGGGTATCCTGCAGGGTGATCACTGTTTCCACCCTGTAGCTCCCTTCTGAACGACCAAGCATCTTGCTGATTATCTTGGCGAAATGCTCGTCGCTATCCACTAACAATATCCGAATATCGTCCCGATCCATTGGCATCCGGACGTCGTTTCGCTAGTCTTTATTCTCGCCCCCCATACGCCCTTAGAATGGTATGTTTTATAAATTATAGAGAACAACCAGGCCATGTACAAGTAAAATCCTTGCACGAGTTTGGTATACGGTGGTGTTTCGGGATGTTTTTTGGTTAGGAAATTGATATTATTAGGTAAATTGGAGATGGTGCCGGTCAAGGTCACGTCCTGTCAAGTGGTGTACGCGCAGCAGCCATCCTTGGTTGATCAAGCCGCTATTTGCTTGCGCGGTTCATTCTTAGTATGGCTGTAGCCAATCTGGGCCAGTTCCAGAGCCTCGGCCGACATGTACCTTCGGTCGATGACCCACTCGTCGTTTTGCTCCGCCAGCACCGCGCCCACCAGCCTGACTATGGCGGCCCGGTTGGGGAAGATACCCACCACCTAGGTGCGCCGCCGCACTTCGCGGTTCAAGCGTTCCTGGGGGTTGTTGGACCATATCCGCCGCCACATGGACTTGGGAAAAGGAGTGAAGGCCAGGATGTCTTCGGCCGCCTCGGCCCGTTGCTCCACCACCCGCCCATGCTGGGCCCAGGCCTCCTCGGCGCTGGGCTGGGCAAAGATGGAGCGCACCAGGCTGGCCCCCTCCTCTTGGGCGCTCCTGGTTACCCGGGTGAGCGGGTTGCGCATGAAGTGGGTGCGACACCTCAGCGGTGGTCCCCCTTTTTGGACAGGTGGGCGGCGGGATTAAGGTTGGTTTGGCCGGTCATTTTCATGCCGCCTCTTTCAGCTCCCCGAAGTATGCCTCATCCGGGGTTCGCTGGTCCAGGGCGAAGTGGGGTCTTTCGGAGTTGTAGAAGTCGATCCAGGCGGCCAGGCCCTTTCGTAGCGAGGTCCTGTCCTCAAAGTCGTTGATGTAAACGCACTCGTACTTCAGCGACCACCATAGCCGCTCGATGAATACGTTGTCCCTCCATGCCCCCCTGCCGTCCATGGATATCTGGATGCCCTCCCTTTGGAGCAAGCCCGTGAAGGCCAGGGAGGTGAACTGACTCCCCTGGTCGGTGTTGAAGATATCGAGCCGACCGTAGCATGCCAGGGCCTCCTCAAGTGCCGCCACGTAAAAATCGGCCTCCAGGGTATTGGACAACCGCCAAGACAGCACTCGCCGCGAGCACCAATCCATCACCGCCCCCAGGTACATGAAACCACGGGGCATGGTGATGAAAGTGATGTCGGCGCACCATACCCGGTTGGGCCGGTCGATGCTTATCCTCTGAGTAAATAGGGATAAACCTGGTGCGCTGGGTGGGGGGCGCTGGTACGGGGCCGGGGATATAGTGCTTCCAGCCCCATCTTTCTCATCAGACGCCTAACCCTTTTTCGGCTCACCTGGTACCCTTGCCTCCCCAGGTAACGGGCCATGCGACGGCTGCCCAAAAAAGGCGTCTTCAGCCACTGCTGGTCGATCAGCCTCATGAAGCTTCAAGTTAAGCGGGGATTCGCCCTTGCCCTGGTAGTAATAGGACGAGCGGCTGATCCCCACCAAGGCACAATGCCGTACGATACTGAGCCTGGGATGAGCGGGATCTATCACCTCCATCCTCCGGCCGTGGCTCAGCGACTGAAGGCCTTGGCCAAAAAATCACGCTCCACGGTGAGCTCGCCTATCTTGGCGTGAAGCTCCTTGGTCCGGGCCTCCTGCGAGCCCTTGCCGGCAGAGCGGCCTCCTCCCGAAAACGTCTCGGCCATCCCCTCCACGGCCTGCTTCTTCCATTTGGTCACCAGGGCCGGATGAATCTGGTACCTGGCCGCCAACTCGGCCACGTTCTGCTCTCCCTTGATCGCCTCCAAGGCCACCTTGGCCTTGAACGAGGCACTGTAGGTATTCCGTTTGGCCATCTCTGCCTCCATATCTCCTATGGCCAAATCAACCTACCACAACTGTCCAATTTTTGGGGTCCACCGCTAGCTGTGGGGCCCGCCGGGTGACGTAACCCGGTGCCTGTACCGCAGATCGTGCGGGAACACCCCCGCACCTGCGGGAGGGGCTCGGCCGCCGCCTCCCTGGTGGCCTACTGCCTGGGCATAACCAACGTCTGCCCCATCGAGCTGAATTTGTACTTCGAGCGCTTCATCAACCCGGGGCGCCCGGACCCTCCCGACATCGACGTGGACTTCCCCTGGGACGAGCGGGACGGGGTGATCGAACGGGTACTGGAACGCCACCGCGGGCGGGCGGCCATGGTCTGCAACCACGTCCTCTTCCGCGAACGCATGGCGCTGCGCGAGGCCGCCAGGGCCCACGGCCTTCCCCCTGGCGAGATCGGGCGGGTCATGGCCCACCTGCCCTGGCTGGAGGAGGAGGACGGCCTCTGGCGGGCGGCGGATGCACCCGGGCTCCCGCCGCCCTGGCCCCGCATCCTGGACCTGGCTCGACGGCTGGTGGGGAGGCTGCGCCAGGTCTCGGTGCACGTGGGCGGGGTGGTGGTCACCCCCGGCCCCATTGAAGACCATGCCCCGGTGGAGACCGC
>MTPE01000284.1 GCA_002011835.1 Desulfarculaceae bacterium JdFR-95
CGGCCCCGGCCGCAGACCGGCCGGGGCCGGACCGGGGCGCCAGCCTTGCCAGCCCGCCGGGGGGTTGCTAAGATCAAGCCACCCGCCCAGGGCCGCGGAGAAGGGGGTGAGTTGTCCGGCTTCCCGCTTGGTTCCTGGGCCAGGGGGAGAGGTTCATGCCCGAACGCCTGGAGATCGGCCTCAAGCCCGAGTTGCCCGACCCGGCCGGTGCGGCCCTGGTGCGCAAGGCGCGCAGCTACCTGGGCCTGCGCCTGGAGGAGGTGCGGGTGCTCAAGGTGCTCATCTTCGACACCGGCCTGTCGCGCGATGAGCTGGAGCTGGTGCGGCGGGAGATATTCACCAACCCGGTCACCGAGTTGAGTTCCTTCCGGCCCTTGGCGCCGCAGGTGCTGCCGGCCTTCGACTGGGCCCTGTGGGTGGGGTTCAAGCCCGGGGTGCGGGACAACGAAGGCGCCACCGCCCTGGAGGCCATGGCCGACGTCTTGGGCCGGGCTTTGGGGCCGGAGGAGGCGGTCTACAGCTCCCGGCTGTACCTGGTGCGGGCCCCCCGCTTGAGCCGGGCCGGGGCCGAAGACATCTGCCGGGAGCTGCTGGCCAACGACATCATCCAGCAGTGGCGGGTGATCCCCCGCGCGCAGTGGGACGANGCCCAGGGCATGGGGCTGGTGATCCCGCGNGTGGAGCTGGCCCACGAGCCCCGGGTGGAGTCGTTCACCGTGGCCTCGGACCTGGACCTGCTGCGGCTGTCGGAGGAGCGGCATCTGTTCCTCAATCCGGCTGACGTGCCGGTGATCCGGGCCTATTTCAACGACCCCCGGGTGCGGGCCGAGCGGGCGCGGGTNGGTCTGGGNGATCCCACCGACGTGGAGCTGGAGTACGTCAGCCAGGCCCGCAGCGACCACTGCAACCACAACACCTTCAACGGCCGTTTCCACTATCTGGATCTGGTCACCGGGCAGCGGCGCGAGGTGGCCAACCTGTTCCGGGAGTGCATCAAGGAGCCCACCGAGCGCCTGGCGCGGGAGCGCGACTGGGTGGTGAGCGTGCTGTGGGACAACGCCGGGGTGGCGCGCCTGGACGAGAGCTTCCACTACGTGATCACCGGCGAGACCCACAACAGCCCCTCCAACCTGGAGGCCTACGGCGGGGCCATCACCGGCATCGTGGGGGTGTACCGCGACCCCATGGGCACCGGCCTNGGGGCGCGCCTGGTGGCGGGCATGTGGGGCTTCTGCGTGGGGCCCCGCGACTACGCCGGCCCCCTGCAGCCGGCCCTGCACCCCCGCCGCCTGCTGGACGGCGTGATCGAGGGCGTGCGCGACGGCGGCAACAAGAGCGGCATCCCCACGGTCTACGGCCTGCTCACCTTCGACGAGCGCTATTTGGGCAAGTGCCTGGTCTACGTGCAGGCGGTGGGAGTCATGCCCCACCGGGCGGCGGGCCGGCCCTGCCACCAGAAGACCACCCGTCCCGGCGACCTCATCGTGATGTGCGGCGGCCGGGTGGGCATAGACGGCATCCACGGCGTGACCGCCTCCAGCGCCGGCTACAGCGAGCACACCCCGGCCGGCCACGTGCAGATCGGCGACCCCTACACCCAGAAGAAGATGCACGACTTCCTCCTGGAGGCCCGCGACGCCGGCCTGATCCGCTTCCTCACCGACAACGGCGGTGGCGGGCTGTCCAGCAGCGTGGGCGAGAGCGCCCGCTTCAGCCCCGGGGCCGAGGTGGACCTGGCCAAGGTGCCGCTCAAGTACGAGGGCTTGGACCCCTGGCAGATCTGGGTCAGCGAGAGCCAGGAACGCATGACCGTGGCCATCGCCCCAGAGGACGAGGCGGCCTTCATGGCCCTGGCCGACAAGCATCAGGTGGAGGCCACCGTGATCGGCCGCTACACCGGCGACGGCAAGCTCAAGCTCACCTATGGGGAGAAGGTCTGCTGCTACGTGGACGTGGCCTTCCTGGAGAAGGGCTTCCCCCAGTGGGAGTTCGAGGCCCACTGGCTGCCGCCTCAGGCGCGGGGGCTCAGCGAGCCGGTGATCGACGCCCCCGGCCGCCTGGACCAGCTCCTGTTGGATTTGCTGGACCACCCCGACCTGTGCTGCCGGGAGTGGATCAACCGCCAGTACGACCACGAGGTGCAGGGCAGCTCGGTGGTCAAGCCCTTCGTGGGCCGGCGCCAGGAGGTGCCCTCCGAGGCGGCGGTGATCCTGCCCGAACTCACCAGCACCGTGGGCCTGGCCATGGCCCAGGTGCTCAACACCCCCTACGGTGACATCGACACCTTCCACATGGTCACCGCCAGCGTGGAGGAGGGCTTCCGCCGCGTGGTGGCGGTGGGGGGCGACCCCTCCCAGGTGGGCGGGGTGGACAACTTCTGCTGGCCCTCCATCCAGTACGACCCCCGCCGCAACCCGGATGGGCGCTACAAGGCGGCCCAGTTGGTGCGGGCCTGCTGGGGACTGAAGGAGGCGTGCGAAAAGCTGGGCATCCCCCTGCTGTCGGGCAAGGACTCCATGTACGTGGACGGCGAGCTGCCCGACCGCCGCGGCGTCCGCCGCCGGGTAAGCGGTCCCCCCACCATGATGTTCACCGCCACCGCCCCGGTGCCCTCGTTGGCGCGGGTGCAGACCCTGGAGCCCAAGCTGGCCGGCGATGTGGTGTACCTGTTGGGCGAGACCAGAGACGAGCTGGGCGGCAGCGCCCTGTACTCCCTGTTCGGCCACACCGGACTCAACGTGCCCCAGACCGACCTGGAGGCCTCCTGGCGCCTGGGCCTGGCCGTGTCCCGCGCCCTGGAGCGGGGGCTGTTGGCCAGCGTGTGCGTGGTGGCCCGGGGCGGGGTGGCCTATGCCCTGGCCCGCATGGCCCTGGCCGGGGAGCTGGGCCTGGAGGTGGACCTGGACCTGGCCCCGGCCCGGGGGAGCCTGGACGCCCTGCGGCGGCTGTTCAGCGAGAGCACCGGCCGCTACCTGGTCACCCTGGACCCGGCCCGCGCGGAGGAGTTCGAGGCCCTGTTGGAGGACATCCCCTTCGCCGCGGTGGGCAGGGTGGCGCGTCACCGCCGCCTGGTGATCGCCGCCGAGGGCCGCACCGTGGTGGACCAGGCCGTGGGTGCCTTGCGCCGGGCCTGGCGCCGCCGCTTCGGGAGGCTGGTGTAGAGATGGTCCCGCACGAGGACAAACCCAAGGCCCTGGTGCTCACCGGCTTCGGCCTGAACTGCGACTGGGAGACCGCCCACGTGCTGGAGCTGGCCGGGGCCGAGGCCGAGCGCGTGCACATCAGTGAGCTGACCGGCACCGCCCGCAGGCCCCCCAGCCGCACCCTGGAGCCCTTCCACATCCTGGTGTTCGACGGCGGCTTCTCCTGGGGCGACGACCACGGCGCCGGGGTGCTGTTGGCCACCCGCCTGCGCCGCCACCTGCGGGAGCAGTTGGAGGACTTCCTGGCCCGGGGCGGGCTGGTGCTGGGCATCTGCAACGGCTTCCAGGCCCTGGTCAACCTGGGGCTGCTGCCCATGCTGGAAGGGCGCTGGGAGCGGAGCGTGGCCCTGCTGCCCAACGACTGCGGCAACTTCCAGGACCGGTGGGTGGAGCTGGTGGTGGAGGAGGGCTCGCCCTGCGTCTTCACCCGGGGGCTGAAGCGCCTGGAGCTGCCGGTGCGGCATACCGAGGGCAAGTTCGTGGCCGGAGAGGAGACCCTGGCCCGCATCGAGGCCCAGGGTCTGGTGGCCCTGCGCTACGCCCGGGGAGGGCGGCCGGCGGGCGGTCGCTGGCCGGCCAATCCCAACGGCTCCCTGCACGACATCGCCGGCATCTGCGACCCCAGCGGGCGCATCTTCGGGCTCATGCCCCACCCCGAGGCCTTCTATCGCCTCAGCCAGCACCCCCGCTGGACCTGGCAGCGGGAAAAGGCCCGCCGCCGCGGCCGCGAGCTGGACCCCTTCTCCCCCGGCCAAGGCCTGGCCCTGTTCGCCAACGCGGTGGCTGCGGCGCGCCAGACCATGCGGAGCGCAGCGTGAGCAGCCCCGGCCTCAAGGACCTGAGCCCTGGCCAGGAGGTGAGCCTCACCTGCCTGCTGGCGCGCAAGCAGATCGCCACCACCCGCGCGGGCAAGCCCTTCGGCGCCCTCACCCTCATGGACGCCGGGGGCCAGGTGGAGGCCAAGCTCTGGGACCGGGCCGAGGAGCTGTTGGCGGGCTTGCGCGAGGGCCAGGCCGTGGAGGTGAGTGGCCGGGTGGAGGTCTACAACGGGCAGTTGCAGATGGTGGTGAGCCACATCGCCCCGGCCGCGGCCGAGCCCTGGCGGTTCCTGCCCCGCAGTCCCCACAAGCCCGCGGTGCTGTGGCAGCGGCTCACCGAGCTGATGCTGGGGGTGCGCCACCGCGGCCTGCGGCGGCTGCT
>MTPE01000149.1 GCA_002011835.1 Desulfarculaceae bacterium JdFR-95
GGTGCAGGAAGCGGCTGGCCGCCTGCCAGGCCAACAGCAGCACCCCGGCCGCAGCCAATGGTGGCAAGGGCGGGGCGATCAGCCAGGCTAGGCCGGCCAGGCCCAGACCCAACAGGGCCCCCACCAGGCCGTACCAGGCCCGCGCCCGGGCCAGGTCCCCCGGCTGCGCCTCCAGGTGGGAGCGCAGGGTGACCACGGTCAGGAACTGCAGGGCCAGCAGGAAGCTTCGCAATCAGGCCTCCTTGTTGGAGACACCGGCCGAGTCGAAGGTGGCCATCTCGTTGTAGATGGCCACCGCGGCCCGCACCACGGCCACGGCCAGGGCCGCCCCGGTGCCCTCGCCCAGACGCAGGTCCAGGTAGAGGATGGGCTTGAGCTCCATGGCCTCCAGCATGGCGGCCTGCCCCACCTCCACCGAGGCGTGTCCGGCCAGGAAGTATTCCCTGGCCGCGGGGCACAGACGCGAGGCCACCAGGCCCCCGGCGGTGGAGATCAGGCCGTCAAGGATCACCGGCACCCGCTGGGCGGCCGCGGCCAGACAGTAGCCGCAGATGGCGGCGATCTCCAGGCCCCCCAGCTTGGCCAGGGTGCCCAGGGGATCGCTTGGGTCGGGCCGGTGCAGGGCCAGGGCCTTGTCGATGAGGGCGATCTTCCTCTCCAGCCCTTCGTCGTCCAGGCCGGTACCCCGGCCGGTGACCTGGGCCGGGGGACGGCCGGTGAAGGCCGCGGCCAGGGCGGCCGAGGGCGTGGTGTTGCCGATGCCCATCTCCCCGGGGATGAGCAGGTCGTGGCCCTGGGCGATCAGCTCGCCGGCCACGCGCGCCCCCACCAGGATGGCCTCCTCGGCCTGCTCGTGGGTCATGGCCGGCTCGCGGCTCAGGTCGGCGGTGCCCCGGGCCACCTTGGCCTGCACCAGGCCCTCCACGGCCTCGAAGTCGTGGTCCACCCCCACGTCCACCACCCACACCGAGGCCCCCACCTGGCGGGCGATGGCGTTTATGCCCGCACCGCCGGCCAGGAAGTTGAGCACCATCTGCGCGGTCACCTCGCGGGGGAAGGGGCTCACCCCGCTCAGGGCCACGCCGTGGTCCGCGGCGAACACCGCCACCGCCGGACGCGGCTGGGTCAGCTCCAGGCTGCCCCGTATCACGCACAGGCGCCGGGCCAGCTCCTCCAGGCGCCCCAGGGAGCCGGGCGGCTTGGTCAGGTTGTCCAGGTGGGCCTGGGCCTGCTCGCCCAGGGCGGGGTCGGGAGGCTGGATGCGCGCGATGATCTCTTGCAGGTTGTCCATGGTGTCGCTGCTCTCAGTCCGTGGGGTTCAGCTCCGTAAGGGGCGGGCCCTTGAGCACCANGGGCAGGCCCGCCGCCACCAAGATCACCCGGGGGCACACCGCGGCCAAGCTCTGGTGCAGCCCACCGGCCAGGTCGCGGAAGCGCCGCGCCAGAGGGTTGTCCGGCACGATGCCCAGGCCCACCTCGTTGGCCACCAGGATCACCCGGCATTGCAGCTTGGGGATAAGGGCGGCCAGCTCGCGGCTCCGGGCCTCGATCTCGCTGTCCTCCAGGCCGGACAGGGTGAGCAGGTTGGACAGCCATAGGGTGAGGCAGTCCACCAGCACCACCTGTTGCGGCCGGTCCAGCTCGCCCAAGGCACGGACCAGCTCCAGGGGCTCCTCGCGGGTGGACCAGGCCGGACCGCGCTGGGCCTGGTGGCGGGCGATGCGGACGGCCATCTCCGGGTCGCGGGCCTGGGCCGTGGCCAGGTAGACTAGGCGTCCGCCGGCCGCCTCGGCCAGACGCTGGGCCAGGGCGCTCTTGCCGCTCTTGGCTCCGCCCAGTATGAGGGTGTGCGCGGGCATCGGCTTTGTTCATAGACCAAAAGGCCCCTGCTTGCAATGCGCTTTCAGTCTCGGGTCAGGACATAGTGGCCGCGGGTGGGCAACAGCTCGCTCCGGGGGCGGCGGGCGAAGGCGGCATCCAGGACCACCCGAGCCAGGAGGCGCTCGGCCTGGGGAGGCGTCTCGGCCTGCTCCTCCAGGATACGGAAGCCCGCGGCGGTGAACAGCTCGGCGTAGTCGGCGTGGCGCAGGCGATTCTGGTAATGCAGGGGCGGGTTGTAGCGCCGCCAGACGGCCTCGGAGTAGCGCAGGAAGTTGTAGGGCGTGATGCCGCGGTCGAAGTGGGAGTAGTGGTCCGAGTAGTCGATGATCATGCTCATCACCCCCCCGGGCCGGAGCAGGCGGCGGCACTCGGCCAGGATGGGACCCAGCTCCGCGGGCGGTATGTGCTCCAGGGTGTTGACCGTGGCGATCAGCTCCAGGCCGGCCGCAGGCAGGCCGGTGCGGGCGGCGTCGCAGGGGGCGCGGTAGTGGATGCCGTAGTGGCGGCGCAGGTCCTCCCGCAGGTGGGTGGGGCGCAGGGGCCGGCGGGGCAGGCGGAGGAAGGGCTCCGGCGCCATCTCCACCAGCCGGCGGCGCACGTGCTCCACCAGCTCGGCCCGAAGCAGGGGGTTCAGGTCCACCACCATCTGCTGCTCCAGGCCCAGACACCACAGGCAGAGGTTGTTGACCAGGTCGCGGCCGGCACCGAACTCGAAGTAGCGGGCCCGGGCCAGGGGCACTTGGGCGTAGCGCTGGAAGGCCTGCAGGTGAGCCAGGCTGTGGGCGATCTCCTGGCGTATCTGGCGCGGGGAGCGGAACACGCTCCGCACCAGGCGCTGCTTGAGGCCGGGGTAGATGCGGATCAGTCCGGGCAGGCTGAAGAAACTCAAGGCCAGCCACTTGATGCGCCAGTGCATGTGCCCGCTCCCGTNGTGGTTCGCAGGGGATTATAGCAGGTGCCGGGACAGAGCCAGACAGCAAAGGGTGCCGCTTGAGGGAGAGACGAAAAAAAGCTCATCCGGCAGATGGCGGGGGAGAGGGACCTTGGGATTGCGGCTCCGGCCGTCGGCACAGGGGATGGGATGACGAACGCCCGATCTTGCTCATCCCGGGCCGGCCCTGTCAAGGCCATGAGCCCAAAAGGGTGGCCAGGGGCCAGCCTTGACCGGGACGGCCCGGGATGATTTTACCACCACCCCGGCGTCTGCCGGATGAGCCGAAAAAGAGGGGGACCCCGGCAAAAGGGGGTCCCCCGGGAGATAGCCGGAAGGGGTGGTCTAGTCCACCTGGGGCCGGGGCAGCAGGCCGGCGCCTTCGATGATCTCGCGGGCGCGGTGTTCCCACTCGATGGCCATGACGTGCACGCCGGCCACGCCCTCGATCTCTTTGAGCTGCTGGATGGTCTCGATGGCGATCTTGATGCCCTCTTCGGCCGCCTTCTTCTTGCCCGCGTCGGCCAGGCGCTTGATGAACTCCTCGGGCACGTCCATGCCGGGGACGAACTTGGCCATGTATTTGGCCATACCCACGCTCTTGAGGGGGGTGACGCCGCCCAGGATGTAGCACTTCTCGTGCANGCCCAGGTCCACCACCCGCTTCATGTATTCCTTGAACTTGGGGATGTTGTAGATGCACTGGGTCTGGATGAAGTCGGCTCCGGCGGCGATCTTCTTGGCCAGGCGGGTGACGCGGAACTCGAAGGGGTCGGCGAAGGGGTTGGCCGCGGCGCCGATGAAGATGCGGGGGGCGCCGTCCAGTTCCTTGTCGTTGAGGAACTTGCCCTCGTCGCGCATCTTCTTGCACAGGGCGATCCACTGCATGGAGTCCAGGTCGAAGACGTTCTTGCCTTCGGGGTGGTCGCCGAAGCGCTGGTGGTCGCCGGAGAGGCAGAGCACGTTCTTGATGCCCAGGGCGGTGGCGCCCAACAGGTCGCTCTGCAGGGCGATGCGGTTGCGGTCGCGCACGGTCATCTGCAGGTTGGGCTCCAGGCCCTCCTCGATGAGGATGCGGCAGGCCGCCCAGGAGGACATGCGCACCACCGCGGTCTGGTTGTCGGTGATGTTGACCGACTCCACGATGCCCTTGAGGTACTGGGCCTTCTTGCGCACCTCCTCCACGTTGTTGCCGCGGGGCGGACCCAGCTCGCCGGTTACCGCGAAGTGACCTGCGGAGAGCACTTTTTCCAGGTTGCTGCCGGCCTTCATTGCTTCAAGTCCTCCCTGATCCGCTTACGGGGACCGCCGTCGCGGGAGGTGAGCCAGTTCTTGGTGGGCCACACCCGCTCCAGTTCTTGCAGGCGTCCCATGCGGGTCATCTTTTCCACGATCAGGTGCCACACGCAGTCCACCTCGGGGCTGATCTCGCACTTGCCGCCGGCCGATCCCCCGCAGGGGCCGTTCATGAGGCTCTTGGAGCAGCGGGCGATGGGACAGAGGCCGCCGAAGTGGTGGACGATGCAGTTTCCGCAGGACTGGCAGCGCTCGGCCCAGACCCCGTGTTCCAGGGCGCCGCCGATGAAG